>JANZYY010000160.1 GCA_026419705.1 Fischerella sp. | reverse complement strand
GATACCACGTTTTAGCAGAAAAACCTTTAACCTTAGACCCAAGAGAATGTTGGGAACTCTGTCAATTAGCAGAAAAACAGCAACGGCAACTTATGGTTGACCACACCTATTTATTTCATCCAGCAATTGAGCGAGGACAAGCTGTAGTTGAGGGAGGGGAATTAGGTGATTTACGCTACGGCTATGCCTGCCGCACCCACTTAGGACCAGTCCGCCAAGATGTTGATGTATTGTGGGACTTAGCTATTCATGATGTTGCTATATTTAATACCTGGCTGGGTCAAAAACCCGTGAGCGTGCAAGCTCTGGGTAGGGTGTGGCTACAGGGGGAGAACCCCAGGTGGGGAGAACCCCAGGTGGAAAGAAAACCTTACCCCGTCACCCCATCAAGTTTATCTGACCTAGTCTGGGTGACACTAACTTACTCTAATGGCTTTCAAGCTTATATTCACCTATGTTGGCTAAATCCTGATAAACAGCGACGCCTAGCAGTTGTGGGTAGTCGTGGCTGTTTGATTTTTGATGAAATGTCAGCCAAATCACCTTTAACTTTGATGCAGGGTGAATTGGAAGTGCAGGGAAATAAATTTATGCCTGTGAATCAAAGGCGACAAGTGCTGCAAGTAGAAACAGGCGAACCGTTAAAACGAGTTTGCGATCGCTTTGTTCGCTGCGTCCACAGTAACACTCCTTGCATGATTTCATCTGGCTGGGTAGGTACAGAGTTAGTAGAAATTCTCGCTGCTCTTACAGAATCTCTCAACCAGGGTGGCAAACTTGTTTTTCTGGACAAAAATCAGTAGTGACTCTTGAGTCTAGAGTCAGAGAGGATATGGGAACAATTTCGCTTTTTACCTCTTGCTTGGCTTCTTCTACTTCATGGCGTGGGGTTGATGGGCTTTGGGGTTCCCACACAATCGGGTTGGAAGACTTTGGGGTTCTCACGCAATCGGGTTGGGGAGAAGGACTTGCGCAAGATGCTGTCTTCTTTTCTTCTTCTTTCTCCTGAGAGACATTTATTAAAGGTAAAGTAATCCTAACTGTTGTACCTTGATTGATTCCACTACTCTCCAGAGTAATGCTACCTCCCATAAGTTCGATCAAGTTTCGTGAAATCGCTAATCCCAGTCCTGTACCGCCAAACTTGCGGGTAGTACCGTCATCTACCATTACAAATGGACGAAATAGTTTTTGTTGTTGGGCGGGATCGATACCCACACCTGTATCTTGAACCGCAACTGTCACCTGAGATTTACAATCGATATGTTGAATTTCTGTGCTGATTGTAATGCTACCTTCTTCGGTGAATTTAGTTGCATTGCCAATCACATTAATCAGTACTTGTTTCAGCTTGACTGGGTCTGCATTCACCAAAATTGGCTCGTTCATTTGTTGGGGAATATTTAACTGCAAGCCTTTTTGTTGAATATTGACTGATTGCAAATTAATGACCTCCTTGAGTATTTGTTGGAGGTCAATTGGTTCTAAGGATACCGATAGCTTACCAGCTTCTATTTTAGAAATGTCGAGTAAGTCATTGATTATGCCTAGTAAGTGAATTGCTGTATCATCGGCACGTTTAAGAAACTCTAATTCTTCTTCCCGGTCATCACACAAACCATCTCGAACTACCCGAATGCAGTTAATAATAATATTTAATGGATTTCTCAATTCATGGGAAGTTGTCGCTAAAAATTGGCTTTTACTTTGGTTAGCTGTTTTAGCTTCTTTCCAGGATATTTCCACTTCTTCTGCCCAGGCTTTGAGTCGTTCTAACATTTGGTCTAGTGCTTGTGCAAGTTGATTGAATTCCCGAATTTTAAAATTACCTGGAACTGGTTGTGCCATGTGGTGACTGTGGAGATTCAAGGCATAGTCTCGCAGCTTTTCGACGGGAAGTGCTAAGCAACGAGCTACATATAAAGAAGCTAACCCACTTGCAGCAATTAAACCTACTGTCAAAACAACGAGAATGAGTTTGAATTGCTTTAAATCATACAACGCATTGTCCAAACTAGTAACCGCTAAAATCACCCATTTTTGCTGCTGTCCTTTCATTACCGGAATGTCGATCGCGGTATAACCAGCTAGTAATTCTTTCCCATCTGTGCCAAAAAACAAATGCAGAGAATCTTGTTTGCCTGAAATTGCATTTTTGACGATCTTTTTCAGTCTGGAAGCATCTATATGCTGGGCAATATTAGTCCCTATTAAACTTGCGATTGGATGTGCCCAGATTGTCCCATCTTCAGCAATAACTACTGTAGAACCCGTCAATAACCCTGGCTTTTTATTCGTTTGTTCGTATAATAAAGCTGACTTCAGACTCAATATATAACGTAATCGACCATCACGATCGTAGACAGGTGCAGATAATAATAATTCCAGTTTATTTTGTGCATCTCTTTTGCCAGTTGTTCCTGGATTTGGTGGTAATATTGTCTCTAGGGTAAATTCTTCATTTAATAAAGAAGATTTCCGTTCACTAATTGGTTCGTCGCCACAAGTTGTAGCAACAATTTGACTGCTTTGGTGATTGGTTAATTGTATACACTCAATTTGTATAGGTTGCTGTTGCGCTAGCCGACTGAGAAATTGCTGAATTTGAGTAGGTGTTCCTGACTGGATAATCTGTGTTTGAGTAGCGATGAGCAAGTTACTTTTTAAAGTCGAAATTCTATCGACAATCTTTTCTCCTTTGATAATGGCACTTTCGGTTAAATTTTGACGGGCAGTTTCTAGCAAGCTATTGCGTGCTTTTTTATAAGCTACAATTTCTCCTATTAACAAAACTGGAACAGACAATAGCAAAATCTTTGATACTAAAATCCGCCGAAAGGATGATTGACGCTGCTCAGCCATTGGCACTCTCACTTGGCATATGCAAACCACAACAGCAACGATATGCAATTAGACTAGTTGATATTGTTAAGCTATAAATGTTTGTTGTTGCCAAAAATTTTAAACTAAAAAACAGTTTAATAGCAAACAAATAGGTAGTATTTAAATATTGAGAGCAACTAGTCGCAATCGCAACTCTGCTTCCATGCCAATCAACTTGTAAAGTCTGTTGTAAACAGGATTTGGCCTGCATCATGGATTTTGAGAATAAACACTCAGTAAATATATATAAAAACTATTGAAACAAGCAATGGTGCAAAATCGACCTCATACTACTGTGGTTTTGGCCATGAGTGCAGATGGCAAGATAGCAGATGTGACGCGATCGCCAGCTAGATTTGGATCAAAGACTGATAAGGCACACCTGGAAAAACAAATCGCTGCCTCTGATGCGGCTTTATTTGGTGCTGGTACTCTCAGGGCTTATGGTACAACACTAACCGTATCGCATCCACAATTGCTGCAACAACGAATACACGCTGGTAAACCTCCCCAGCCGATCCATATAGTAATTACACACACTGCTAACCTAGATCCGGAAATCCGTTTTTTTCAGCAGCCAGTGAGGCGTTGGTTGCTGACTACGCGCGCAGGGGCAGCTTTTTGGCAAAAACGCCCCGAATTTGAACAGATTTTAGTTTTTGAAACTCCAAAAGGAAAAATTGACATTGCCGCTGCCTCACAACACCTATTAACTTTGGGTATAGCACAATTAGTAGTCATGGGCGGTGGTGAATTAGTTGCCTCAATGCTGGAATTAGATTTGATCGATGAATTCTGGCTAACCGTTTGTCCTTTGATTATAGGCGGTGCGGATGCACCTACACCAGCAGAAGGTAGGGGATTTCCACTACAGTTAGCCCCTCGTCTGCAAATGGTAGAAGTTTATACTGTTGAGCAAGAAGTCTTTCTTCACTACCGGATTTCTCGTGGAGAGGGTTAGTGGTTGTTAACTATGCCCAATCCCCAATCCCCAATACCCACTCCTCCTAGTGATTTGCTGCAATTAAGAATAGATTAGATTACTTTAAGTAAAGCTGTCTTTAATTTTTGTTTCGGAAGCCCGCGATGGTGGAACAACTAAAGCCTCGCTACTCTGTTGCTTGGATTAACAAAATCGCTGAAGTCCCTCAATCAGCCTGGGATGCTTTAGCATTACCACTCAAAACCCCGTTTTTAGAGTGGGAGTGGCTAAACAACTTGGAAACATCTGGTAGCGCCACAGCCAAAACTGGTTGGTTACCAAACCATCTGACTTTATGGCGAGACAAAACACTCATTGCTGCTGCTCCACTTTACTTGAAAGGCCATAGTTATGGCGAATTTGTATTCGATCGTCAATGGGCTGACTTAGCACAACGCATCGGTGTAGATTATTACCCAAAACTGCTGGGGATGACACCGTTTACCCCCACCGAAGGCTATCGATTTTTAATTGCAGCTGGGGAAGATGAAGATGAAATTACAGCGATGATGGTTCATGAAATAGATGCTTTTTGTTTAAAGCACCGCATTTCTGGTTGTCATTTTCTTTATGTAGATCCCGAATGGCGTCCGGTTTTGGAACGCCAAGGTTTTACTGCTTGGTTGCATCACAGTTATATTTGGCAAAATCTTGGCTTTCAAACTTTTGATGATTACTTGGCAATGTTTAATGCTAATCAGCGCCGCAATATTAAGCGCGAACGCAAAGCAGTCGAGAAAGCTGGTTTGCGACTGCAACCTTTGACAGGGGATGAAATCCCTAGGTCATTGTTTGTGCTAATGTATGAATTTTATGCTGATACCTGCGATAAGTTTGGCTGGTGGGGTAGCAAGTATCTGACAAAGCGATTTTTTGAGCAGTTACACGATAATTATCGCGATCGCGTGTTATTTTTCGCCGCATATAGCGAACAATATCAACGTCAGCCATTAGGGATGTCGTTTTGTCTGTATAAGGGTGATAGGATGTATGGGCGGTATTGGGGTAGTTTTCAAGAAATAGATTGTTTGCATTTTAATGCTTGCTACTATGTCCCAATTGAGTGGGCGATCGCTAACAATATCCAAATTTTTGATCCTGGTGCTGGTGGAAGACACAAAAAACGCCGGGGTTTTCCTGCAACGCCTAATCACAGTTTGCACCGTTTTTACAACAATCGTTTACAGCAAATTTTATGTGCTTATATCAGTGAGTTGAATGAATTAGAGCAGCAAGAAATTGAAGCAATCAATGCAGAATTGCCGTTTAGTCGGAAATGAAGTTAAGAAAAACTAACTACACAGACAACTGAAGGCGCAAAATAAGATAAGAACTACACTAGAAAGAATAAAACATTCCCAAACAAAATTGATTTCGAGCGTGACTATGGGTTTGGATTTAGAAAAGTTAGCAGCAATAGACGACAAACTTTCTCATCGCCATCTTGACCTCGATCCAAGTGGCTACTTCATTATTTACTTGGATCGAGAAGCAGGGTTAATTTGTGCAAAGCATTTCACAAATGCAATCGATGAACGTGGTTTAGCTGTCGATCCGGAAACAGGGAAAGTAATTCCCGCACGCGGAAAAGTGGAACGAACTCCCACAAAAGTATTTACTGGAAGGACAGCAAAAGAATTGTGCGTTCAGATTTTTGAAGAAACAAAGCCCTGTCCAGTAACTCAGCTAGATCATGCGGCCTATTTGGGTCGAGAATTTGTCCGGGCTGAGATTGCTTTGGTGGCAGGGCAAGAGTATGTTCAAGATTAGTAGTTGGTTGATAGTAGTTAGTAGTTAGTAGTTAGTAGTTGCTTTTTTACTACTATCCACTAACCACTAACCACTACCCATTAGAAGATGGTTGAATAGCTAAGTAAATGTAGTAAGTTGCCATTGGGATAATTGTGGCGGCGATTAAAAGCCCGACTACCCAAGCAATAGCGTTACTTTTTTCTTCTGCTTTTGTTTTCTTAAAGGTGCCTTCTACTTGCACTTTTTCAACAATTTGGGGAGGACCGGGATCTGGTTTACCAGACAACACGGCTATTAGGCGATCGCTAGCATCTAAAAACGCTTGATTGTATTTGTCGCCATCTCGCAAAGGTGCCATTAGGGTTTCATCTGCAACACTTTGAGCAATTTCGTCCTTCAGCAAAGACTTCACTTGCTCACCAGTAATAATGGCACTACCGTTAGTAACGGTATCAATCATCAATATAGCTTGATTGGCTTGTGCTTCTGGTGTGGGAAACCATTTTTCAAACAATGCTTTAGTAAAACTCTCCGGTGTTTCACCATAGTCTAAGCGACGCACAGTAACAAATCTAACTTCATTTCCAGTTTGCTTCGCTAATTCCTCCAGAGAACTGCTAATTTTAGCTTCATTGGCGCGGCTAATGACTTCAGCTTGATCCACAACCCAGGTATTGGGTGTGAGATTGGGGATTTGATACACACCTGTGGCGAAAGTAGGTGTGGCAAATAGGCCAGAAACCAGAATCGTCATTACCAGTGGCAGAATTAGCCATTGGATATGTTTTTTCCAGTTGAATACTTGGTTGAGGAGCTGTTTCATCGCATTGATTATGTTGATGATAAAGACATGCTTTCACCAAAAATACTACACAAATATTGGTCAAGTCTCGTCTTTCATCAAGTCTTTTGTAGGAAGCTCAATCAATTTAATATTTTTCTGTATAAAAAGTTCGTAGTAAGGGCTTTAGCCCTTTTTTGAGGACTAAAGTTCTCACTACGAACCTTTAATTAAGTAGATAGACATAAATAAAGTAAAAATAGGGCGGGCGAGACGCCCACCCCACAAGAGATTTGTTGTTCCTGCGGAGTGGGCATCCTGCCTCTCTGCCCTTGTCAAAAAATAAGCACGGCGTTGCTGAATTGCGGTATGAATCCGGATGACCAGACGCAATATATCCCGTCTGGTCAATGGTTTTGGCATGACGCAAAATAATTTTCATACATGAAATCTGCAACGCCATAAGCACTTTATGTTTAATTACGTCCATCTACTTAATTACGCCGTCATGCTTAAGTCATAAAAATTAAAGTCAAAGACTCATCAGCGTTATTGAATCAGGGAATTCTGTAAAGAAATTATGATATTGAGCGAATCGCTGCGTAAATTCCTAATCTTCCCCTGATAAGTACACACAGGTTCAAATCAAGGTGGCGCGATTTCATACTTGCATTCTGTAACGCCCATCCGGAAATTAATCAATTAGTCTTGTAGGGTACGTGTATGACTTTAATCTCAAAATAGATCGACAAGATCCTATCAAAGTCTGATATTGCAAGCAATGCAATGTGTGATGTGACATAGCCCATTAATACTACAGAGTGGATGGTAAATACCGTGGTATCTGAGCATTACACCGAGTTGTTACTGGCCCATGAACAGCTACGACAGTATCTCCTACAAATTGAAGAACTCGCCGCCGTCCAAGAACGCAAGCGTATTGCCCGTGAAATACATGATTCCTTGGGCAACGCCTTAACTAGTCTTAACATTCAGTTGCAAACGGCCCTCAAGCTTTGGCGTATCGATCCCTCTCAAGCAGAACGGTTTTTAAACGAAGCTCAAAGACTGGGAAAGGTCGCCGTTAATGAAGTCCGTCAATCTGTCAGTTCTTTGCGTGCGAATGATACTCCAGAGCGATCGCTAGAAGAATTGATCGCTTCTGTTGTTGAAAATTTTCATCAAGCTACTGGCGTATTACCTTCTACCAGCATCAGCCTATCTGCTCCTTTGTCCATCAAAGTAGTCATGACTATCTACCGGATTGTGCAGGAATCCTTGACAAATATATGTAAATATGCTCAAGCAACCAAAGTACAAATTCAACTGAACGTCACTCCAGACACTGTATTTCTCGTTATTCAAGACAATGGCAAAGGTTTTAGCCTGTCACAAAAAAAAACTGGCTTTGGTATTCAAGGAATACAAGAAAGAGTTACAGCCTTACAGGGTAATTTGAACATTGAAACTGAGCCAGGCACTGGCTGCAAGATCACTGTCGAACTGCCCTTGCTAGAAGTTCCCGTTTTGGAAAAAAAAACGCCAAAAGTAGATTTTTCTTTGACAATTTCCCAAAAGAACAAGAAAAACTCCCAATTCTGTTCTGTACTATCTCCGGAACAGTATAACCACTTAGAAAATATTTTTATAAAAATTGTGGGCCCAGTTGCTCCGACATTATTAAAACGAGTT
The DNA here is from genome assembly GCA_026419705.1 of Fischerella sp. GTDB lineage: Bacteria > Cyanobacteriota > Cyanobacteriia > Cyanobacteriales > Nostocaceae > PCC9605. The sequence continues at coordinate 1,878 of JANZYY010000160.1, read as the reverse complement.
GCAAAAAGGGTACACAGCCGCAAAGAACTTGTTGATAATTTGGCAATTCACATGACTGCAAAACAACGCCTTGAGTTTGAACAAAAGACAAAGTTTCTTTGCCAGGAATCTACCACCAGATCAGAAAATCAACTAGATGATTTACCTTGCAATGAGAGCTTTCTACGTCAATGCGAACGAAATTTAGCTGAATTTATCGGTCCAATAGCATCTTTTCTGGTGCAAAAAACTGTCAAAAAAAACCCTTATCTATCCCGTATAGAACTTGTAGAAGTTCTGTCAGCGGAAATTCCCAATCGACAAAAAGCTTACAGCTTTCAGCAACACTTACTTTCCTTTCTGACTTATAATTGATGAAATTAATTGTCTTGTCTACTAAGCAGCTTGAGAGCTATTTCCAAACTCGATTTCATCCGGTTAAATGCTACTGCTAATCCACCAATTTCATCATTAGATTTTTCATCAAAATCGATACTCATATCACCAGTGCTCACTCGCTGAGCTATTTTTTCCATTTTTATAATTGGCTGAATAATTACTTTTTTGATTAAAAAATTCAGTAAGAGAATTACGGTGGCAAAAATAGCAATTAAGAGTCCCACTATCAAAGACCAAGTATGAACAGCATCTTTAAAGACTTCTTCAGAAGGAACCGAAATTATTTGTGCAGCAACAATTTCATTAAGTCGCCAACCAAAGCCATTTTCTGTTCCATAAGTTGCCAACAAACTCTTAGGAGCTTTATCTACCGTCGAATGACATTCAAGACAACTCGGTTGTGTAACAGCCAATGGTCGAGCGATGTAAAATACCTCTCCTTGAGGAAGGTCGCGAAAACCTGTAATTTCTTTCTTGTGGGAATTTTGGCGAAAGTTTTCGATCAGCTGGGTTTCAAAACGATCGGCTTTATCTCGTAAGTTTGTAGGATTTAGCGTTGCTTCTCTATATATAAAATTTTTATATTCTTCGTCATCGCGAAATTTTTCAAATATTTTGATAGCAGAGTAAGCCGGTACTGTTTCTGGAATAAATTGTGCTTCAGTTTCTAATCTAGATTTAAGAAGGGGATTTATGCGAGCCTGTGTATATGTTCTAACTGAATTCATTGTACGCATTAGAATTAACGCTTTAGAAGTCACTTCTTTTTGCGCTCTATGCTGTAGCAAAGTTGATAAGGCAGTACCAGTCACTAAAATACTAATGATCAAAACTAGTATTAGAAGTAAGTTGACTTTAGTGCCAATATTTAAGTTTTTTAACATACATTTTGCTCATGGAATTGACACACGATTCTAATATATTAGCTGTGCCGACAAGATTGATAATAATTCAATCCGATCCTCGCTAGAATCAAATACTATGATTTGTCTGAAAAATACTATTATTAACTCAACTATAATTTTGAATGTTTATGCAATTTTCACGTCGTGACTTTATTCTATTTCTACTATCTTTAACAGCAGCTTGTCAATCAAAATCAAAATATCAAGGTGAGTTAACTATTGGAGCGATAAATTACAGTGGCGGAGAACAAATAATTAACGAGTACGCTAAGTTCAATAGCTACTTGGGTGAAAAAATGAAGGCATACATTCAGTTAGAGCCTGCTTACAACGAAAATCAGGCAATTGAGCGCTTAAAAGAACGCTCTTGGTCATTAGTATTTGCTCCACCGGGTTTAGCAGCTATTGCAATTTCTCGTTATCAATACACTGTACTTTTTCCTTTAATTGGTGAGAGTAATTTGCGCTCAGTTATTGTTGTAAGTAAAGATAGCCCGCTGGGCGAATTAAAAATGCTAGAGGGTCAAACAGTCGTATTGGGTCAACCGGGTTCAGCAACAGGATATTATTTACCCCTTTACAATCTTCATGGTCT
>JANZYY010000159.1 GCA_026419705.1 Fischerella sp. | reverse complement strand
CAGCACTACTTGAATGCTGCTGCTGTAAAATGCTCAACCGAGCTGAGTAGGAGCGCATCAGCCAAAACACAAGTAAGTGCAGGGCTACCGAACCTGTGACTGCAGCAATCCACAGACCAGGTGGATCGTTATGTTGCCGAACTATTTGAGATATAATTGGGCTTTCCTCAGTCAGCGAGTTTGTCATCACTTGCTAATTGTTGGTTGTTAGTTGTTGGTTGTATTCTATTAACCACTAACTCATGTACAGACCTGCCAGGGGAGGTCTGGTACAACCATTAACCATTAACCATTAGCCATTTTAACGATTAGCTATTAGTTCTGGTGTTAGGGCGAAAGTAAGAACAGTTTCATCTACTCCTTTTAGTTCTAACGGACTACCTTTGATAATTTCTTCTTCTTGCAAATAATCTGCGACAGCAGCCGAAACCAAAATAGTACCAGGAGCTGCTGCTTGCTGCAACCTCGCAGCGATATTTACGCTTGGGCCGATGGCTGTATAGTCAGCGCGTTCAGCACTACCAAACATACCGACAACAGCAGTACCTTGGTGTATACCACAGCGAAACTGCACGTTCTGACGTTCGGTAGTGTCAAAAACACCTTGCTCTCGCCAGTGTTCGTTTAACTGTTCTAGCGATCGCAACATGGCTCTAGCTGTATTGACGGCCCGCCGCACCTGTTCGTTCGGTGTCAGTTCTTCCGGCGCTCCAAACAGGGCCAGAATGGCATCTCCCATAAATTTATCCACTGTACCGCCGTTATCAAACACTGCTTTGGTCATTACTTCTAAATATTGATTCAGCAATTCTGCCACTCGTCGCGATCTAAGGGTGTTTGCTAGTTGGGTAAAACCGACAATATCACTAAATAAGACTGTAATTAAGCGCGGTTCCGGTCGCAAATCTAAGACTAAATCTCCGGCTGCGGCTTTTTGTACCAAAGCCGGAGGTAAAAAGCGCTGGAGTACTGATTCAGTCAGATAAGTATTTAGCTCTACAACTCTTCGTTCATTTTCTTTCAAGGCCAGGAGATTTCGTACTTCTGCCAAAAGTTCTCGGTCATTAAATGGCTTGGCTAAATAAGCATCTGCACCACGTTCTGTCCCTTCAATGCGAGTTTCTTCATCTACTTTTGCTGTCAACAGAATAATTGGTGTTCCTTTTAATTTCTCCTCATTACGGATCATCTTAATCATCTCTAGTCCAGAGACCAAAGGCATCATCAAATCGCTGATGATTAAGCTGGGTAAAATATCCTTCGCCAGCCGGAATCCTTCTAAACCGTTACGAGCTGTCCGCACTTGATAGCCATTGTCGCGGAGAATACCAGATACGTAGGTTCGCAGATCGGGGTTATCGTCTACCACCAGGATGGAGGAGTGGGGGAGGGTGGAAAAGTCAGTGTTTTCTTCCTCTTTCTCTGTTCCACTCCCCATTTCCTCTTCCATCAGTTCTAAATCTGCCAACTCGACAGCAGCACGGCTAATATTAACTTCGGCAGGCGTATCAATTACCTGATTTTGAGGTAGGTGAGTACTACCAGGAAGCAACCGGACGTTAAAAGTAGTACCTTTACCATAAACTGATTCCACGGTAACTTCACCACCGTGGAGTTCGACCAATTCTTTAACTAAAGCTAAACCCAAACCCGTACCTTCATAGGAGCGGTTTTCTGAACCTTCAGCTTGACGAAAACGTTCAAACAGTAGGGGGATTTGTTCTGGAAGAATGCCGATACCGGTGTCTTTTACTGTCAAGATGCAATTATCGCCATGAAATTGTACTGCTACAGTAATAGTGCCACCTTCGGGAGTAAACTTCATGGCATTGGAAAGGAGATTATAAACCACCTTGTCGAATTTTTCTATGTCCAAATATACTCTCGGACATTCGCTGGCCTGATTGACTAGGTGCAATCCCTTTTTTTCACAGTAAGGACGGAACGACTCGACAATTTGACTGACGAATTCGACTAAATCGCAGGGACGAAAATTTGGCTGCATTCGACCTGCATCTAGGCGTTGCAGATCCAGAAGTTGATTCACCAATCGCAACAGGCGACGGGAGTTACGCAGGGCGATCGCGCTTTGTTCGTAAGACAAACCCTGTTTCGAAGCTACGGCTGACTCTAATGGTCCTTGAATTAGGGTAATTGGCGTACGGAATTCGTGGGAGATATTTTGGAAGAATTCGGTTTTTTGTTTATCTAGTTCCAGTAAACGTTCTGCCTGCTCGCGAGTTTTTTGGTATAAGTGAGATTGCTGCACCGCGATCGCGGCTTGTGCTGCTACCGCTTTTGCCAACTCAATTTCTGAAGTTAACCACTGACGTGCTTTCTTACCTTGACGTAGAGTGATACTACCGATACTTTTACCATCAGCAAGTAAGGGAACTACCATGAGCGATCGCGCTGCTACTCGTAAGGGCAAATCAAATCCCTTGAGTTGTGGTGAGCACTCACTCATATCAGCAACAATAACCGGCTCTTGTGTCCGCAACATTTCTTGCAGAATGGGATTCCCTTTGATCGGTACTAGAGATTGAGGTAAATTGGGAGCGCCGATTTCCTCAGTATCTATTGGCTTTTTAGTTTCTGCATCTTCAGAACTATCATATAAGCCTACGCAACGGACAAACTCATCATCTTCTGTCCATAAAGACAGAACACAGCCATCCACTCGTAAGGCTTGTCCTAATTGTTGGGTGATAGCTGCAAAAATATCTTGTGGGTCTAGGCTAGAGCGAATGGCACTGGTAATCGTATTAATTAGGGCTTCCCGTTGAGCAAGAGCGCGTACTTGCTCGTAAGCATAAGCCTGAGATAAAGCTAAGGCTGCTTGATCGGCTACAATCATCACCAATTGTACTTCATCATCACTCCAAGCACGAGGTGTATGGCATTGGTGCAGTGCCAATACGGCCATTAGTTCTTGTCGGCAGATGAGGGGTACAATCAAGCTAGAGCAAATATTAGCTTGGGCGAAAGCAGCAGCACGCGATCGCAGTTGGGGAGTATCACCCTGGATGCGTTCATCGCTGGTGACGTCGTTAATTATCTGTGCTTCCCGGGTTTCCCAGACTGTCTGAGCCAGCGTAGACGCGCCTTTTTCGGTTTCCCGTAGGGTAGGGGCGCTTTTTTCTCCCCATCCGGATGTCTCCTCATCTTTGGTTCTCCCTACCTCGCGACTAAGACTAAAAGGCTTCTGGTAAATAAATCCTTCGTCTACCAGCTGGTTATCCTGGAAAGGACGTAACAGGCAAACATCCACTTCCAGCATATGACCAACTGTGTCCACAATTGTTTGCAGAATTTGTCGATAGTCTAAAGCACTGCGAATCGTATTTGTGACGGTGTTGAGCAGGGATTCCTGACGAAGCGTGCGGGTCAGTTCGCGAGTGCGAGCTTTGAGGACATTGTGTGAATCCAAAGCTTGGCGCACTACTGCTTTGAGTTCCTCTGCTTCCCACGGTTTGGTGACGTATTTGAATACCTTACCAGAGTTGATTGCTTCTACCAAGTCTTCGACATCTGTATACCCAGTCAAAATAATGCGGATAATGTCAGGATACTGAGTTGCTGTCAGACTTAGAAATTCTGTACCGCTCATCATCGGCATTCGCTGGTCAGAGATGATCACCGATACATCTCCCTCTTGTGCTAGCAGATCCAATGCCGCCGGTCCAGAACTCGCCCTCAACACCTTATAATCACGATAAAAGGTGCGGTAAAGCAAGTCAAGGTTGTCAGGTTCGTCATCGACGACCAATATTTTAGGCTTATTGTTTGCTTGGGATTTCATGCACCGCTTTCCTGCTGCAAACGCAGTCGGATAAACAATAATCTGATCGGATAGAGATGAAACTGACTCAGGTAAGAGCAGAGCATTTCGACAACCTAGGTCATTTGCGTATATAACTGCTGGCTGTCAGAAAATTTGCTTACAGCCATTTGTTTTAAAGACTTATGCTGATTACCAGTTGGTCTGGTGCACCCCAATTAGTTTTATGCTCAGTGTTAGTTTGACAAAATTGGTCTTTGCTTGCCAAATCTCTACTCACCTCCAGTGAGAACTGTCTCATACCAGATGCAGCAATCCAGACTGGCTGAAAGATCCAACTGAAGCTGCATATTAATTTTTCCCACTGCAGCAGTGACACTAACACTTGTAGGTAAATTTTATTTATAGCGGTCATTATCAAGTTAGCAACCTTACAATAATCATAAGATGAATGGGTAAAGTATACTATCAGACAGATAGCTACTTATAATTTAGCCATCAGGATGATTGGTAAAGCAACTGTTAGTGGTGGCTAAAGCAGGAGTTAGATACTAGGGAATAGCATCAGAAATATTAATTTGAATAAACATGGCAAGAAGTCCGGAACCCTTAAATATGAAATGATTAAGTCATAATACTAAATGACGGGGGAGAATCAGCAGAATCAGCAACTTGGAGGCCAGCGCATTAGATAGAATCAGCCTTGCGCAAGCCCCTACCAAGCCACTGCAGTCAGTCGTCAGACCATTCCCAATCTTGGAGCAAGGAGGATGAAACAAGCGAAAATATCCAAAGCCCAATTCTCAATGCCCAATTTTCAATTTCCAATGTCTATATAGACGCTCGCTCTCGCAGCTTGGGTGCAGGAAAAGCGTCTACCGTCAACAAGGAAGCTTTAACCTCTGCCAACTAATTGTAGTATCTTAGATTTGAGTGGTAAAGACAATTAACCACTTCACTCATAAACCCTGCTAGTGCCAAGTTGGATTAAAAGTTGATTGAACTTGGTAACTCTGAGCTTTTACGCAGGTTGAATGCCATTTGAAATATTTGAAGATTTCCGTTCTATACCATTCAACACGAAACTAGCCTTGACACCTTGGTTTTTCCAGCAATCCCATCAACAGCCAATCACAACATCCGCCAAGCAAACTTCCTGTCGGTTCCAGATCCGTGCGGCTACACCTGCTGATTTGACTGAAGTTGCCCAAATTATTGCTGAAAGCTTTCACTCCCAAAAAGGTTTCTGGGGATGGGCTTTCCCTTTGCTACGTCTGGGTATTTACGAAGATTTGAGACATCGTCTGGCATCACCTGCACCCCATCATATCTGTCTAGTCGCCGTTGATACTACTGCTGGTACAACTAATAATATAGTTGGCACTGTCGAATTGGGTATGCGATTTAGCGATTATTGGAGTGAAACTGGCAGAAGTTTTCCTTATCTGTCTAATTTAGCAGTTTGCTCAAAATATCGCAGACAGGGTGCTGCTTCAAAGCTACTCGAAGCTAGCGATCGAGTTGCTAGAGAATGGGGATTCGAAGACACATATCTCCACGTTTTGGAAAATAACCATCAGGCACAGCAACTTTATTTTAAGTTCGGATATCGGGTACATAAGGTTGAATCTAATTGGAAGACATTTCTTTTTCAACGCTCGCAGCAGATATTATTGCATAAGCATCTTTTACTGAACTCAACAAGCTAGCCTCTTGTTTGTGTAAGTTAAGTTTTGATAAATTTGGATTTGGCAAACAAGCTTTCATCCCATAAGTTTTGCAAATAGGAGAACCAATTCATCTGATAGAGCATCCAGCTATTCTCTGGCAAATACACTTATTTTTTAGCTAATTTTTGCTTTGGCAATTTGCATAACCATATATTAGATTGATTAAAATAACAGTTATTATATTGTTTGATAGTCATTTAATGATGATATCAGCCACAGAGTGAATTGATGAAAGGGTTGTTATTGAGCATATAAACTTTTTCGTATTACTTTCCCAAGCAATTTTATCTTTGATACACTTTTTAATACATCAAAATAAAAATACACTATAATTGGGCGATTTGATTTATTCAATGTTCCAATTTTGAAATGTTTATTATAGGTAGAATGAAATCTAAATGAAAACTATTTATGGCGATCGGATGGATAATGATTTTAAAATCGGCGAAAATACTATAGATAAACTTTCAATTCCTTACAATAACTTTTTATTAAAGTTACTCATCTTTATAGAAACTTTAAAAAAAAACACCTCTAGTTGCAGACAAATTAAATCAAATCTCATAAAATATGATTACTCAAATCTGGAATAAACTTTATTTAATTTTATCATAGCTAAATTGACCAAAAAATCTTGATAATTAAGAAAAAGGCAAAACTTTGATTGAGTAGTAATTTCTCTATTTAATTGCAAACGATTACTAGATATATTCCCATTTTGAAGAAAATGGATAGCGACAAACACCCACGCTATCAGACTGCTATGGTATCTACTTATTACCCTGACACCAGTTTCCTTGACTATATTGTCATGCCGGATGGAACTGAGCAATCGTATGGCTCGGATATCCTGACAAAGTTGCTGAGCGGAAAAGTTTTCATTGTCAATAGTCGAAGACGCAATGGGTTAATACTCTTTAAACGCTATCATGCGGAGTTTGCTGGACCAGGAGCAGCAGTAGGTGGCGAATACGATCGCGATTGTCAAGGAGCATTGCCGATAGGAAATCTGTCTTTATTGACTCCTGAAACTAATGAAGAACGCCAGAAAGCTTTCTTGATTAGACGACAGTGGATTAGGTTAATTAAACAAATTACAGAGAACCCGGTTCCTGGTCAGCGAGTTCAAAAGATTCTCGACCAATTTGAACAATACTTTCCACTGGAGATGGTGAATAAATTGCCAAATGAGGCATTTGCCCTTTTAGTGGGTGTGTTGCCACAAACAGTTTCAATAGTACGCCGTTTGGGCGGTGATGTAGACAGTGGATTTAATTACTGAGTTAATTGTTCAGATGCCAAGCTTGCCAAAGCAGCTTGTAATCTTGTGAGTGTGCGGATATTTTCTTGAGGAGTTCCTACGGTTATTCGCAATCCTCCGCTAATTTCCCGAATCAAAGTGCCATTAGCCTTGAGTTTTTGGTTGAGATTTTTTAAAGCAGCGTCTTGTGGGTGAGAGTGATGTGGTTTGAGACGCAGGAAAACAAAGTTAGTAGCACTATCCCAAACTTGTAATTCTGGTTGTTGTGAGAGAGTTTCGATCAGCCTGTCTCGTTCGGAGAGTGTTTGTGATATTGAATCGAGCAAAAGTTTACGGTTTTGCAAAGCTACTAACGCTGACACGATTGAAAAACTGGGAAGATTATAGGGTAAGCGGACTTTTTCGATAATGGATATTAATTCAGGATGAGCAATACAATAGCCAACACGCATGGCTGCTAATCGGAAAGCTTTAGAAAATGTGCGTAGTATCACCCAGTTAGGACGCTCTGATAATTCGCCTACTAATGTAGTTTGACTAAATTCAAAGTAAGCTTCATCAATTACAACTAAAATATGCTCTGGTAGAGTCTTTAACCATGCTAACTCAGCTTTAGTTAAGGTATTGGCAGTAGGAGAATTAGGATGAACTACAAAAACAGCCCGAATCGGGGGATTTTGAGTTTGTTCTATTGCAATTTGTGCTGCTGTTAAATCAATTTCAAAATTCGCTTCATTTCTAGTCACTTGCACCACAGGAATGCGTAAAACTTGCGCCAATATGGCGTACATAGAAAAAGTGGGATTAGCAACTAGAATAGACCCTTCTCCAAGACAACTGGCGATTAATATTGAGCGGATGAGTTCATCTGAACCATTACCAACAGAAATATTAGCAGTAGTAAAAACAGAAGTCCCCAAACTGGCTGATTCATTGATATACTCAGCGATCGCACCTTTAAGTTCCTCATGTCCACCATCAGGATAACGGTTAGTTTCAATTGCCTGTTGATAAGTCCATGCCAGTTTTGCTTTTAACTCTGGTGGTAAATCATAGGGACTCTCATTCGTATCTAGACGATCCAGCTGAGTCGATGAGACTGGTCGGACGGTATCGCTACTGGGATGGGGTTTGTAGGCGGTAAGTTGGGCTAAATCCGATCGGACAAATGGCATCATAATTTGAATCAAAAGTCAACAGTCATGACCAACTATTCTAAGGTGCAACCTGAAACAATAAATTTTCTTAGCGTCCTAGTGGTTATTAAATAAAAAATTATTTTTTATTCACCTAGAAGTACTAAAATGAGAATTAAACATTATACAACCTCAAGGTAGCTGGCAGAACCGTCGAATAGCTTGCCAAATTTCTGTCATGACGTTAGCGAGGGCGTGGTCACTGTTGAGTTCTACTAAGTCTACCCAAGGACGCGACTTAGCAAAATCCCGACTGGCTTGAATTGGGATCACCTCATCATTTTTTCCATGTAGAATCAGAGTAGGAATAAAACGTTGTAACATTTCTTCTTGGTATTGAGTGGCATCTGTGACAAAATCGTAACTTAAAGGGAGCGATCGCCCTTCTCCGTAGTGGTAAACCATCAGATATTTTTCTTGCTGCCAGCGTTGCACTTGTTCATCTCCTAGCTGGGGCAACCAATGGGATAAAAACCCAAAGGCTGGTGCTAGCAAAACTAGTCGCTGCACCTGTGGGTATTGCTGTCCTAAGTGGGCAGCTGTCAATCCGCCTAAACTAGAACCAATCAGAGTCACTGGTGCTGAATTTGGGGTAAATTCGGCGGCAACTTGTTTGATCTGCCGCGTAATTGTCAGATGGGAAAAATCCCCAGAATTTAAATCTGGAACTTGCAGCTTAATATTAAATTCTGCAAAGCGCTCGCATAGGTAAACGGCCTTAGCAGAATTAGGACTCGATGCAAAGCCGTGAAGATAGATGTATTCACCAGACATTTAGCTTTTGTAATTAGTTGGTTAGTAGTTAGTGGTTAGTAGTTAGTAGTCAAGAATATCCAACTATCAACAACCAACTACTAACAAATAACAATTACCGCATTGTCACAAATTCTTCTGCGGCTGTGGGATGGATACCGACTGTGGCGTCAAAATCTTTTTTGGTTGCGCCCATTTTGACGGCGATCGCTACACCTTGAACGATTTCAGCGGCATTTTCTCCTACCATGTGCGCGCCTAGCACTTTATCGGTATTGGCATCTACCACTAATTTCATCATTGTTCTTTCTTCAGCACCAGTCAAGCTGTGGAACAAAGGACGGAAACGAGTGCGATATATTTTTACTCCCTCGTCTCCCAACTTTTGGCGGGCTTGGGCTTCTGTCAAACCGACTGTAGCTGCTTCGGGTGTGGCAAATACGGCTGTTGGCACATTTTCGTGACTGAATACGCGACGATTTTCACCGAATTCGCTATCCGCAAAAGCCCGGCCTTCCCCAATTGCAACCGGAGTTAAATTCATGCGGTCAGTAACATCACCGACTGCAAAGATATTAGCTTGAGAGGTTTGACTGTACTCGTTAACAGCGATTGCGTTCATCGTGCTGTATCCCGGCCCTTCTATAGAACTATCTACTAGTTCCACTCCAGCATTTTCCAAACCCAGTCCTTCTACATTCGGAGCACGGCCGGTTGCTACCAAAAACACATCGGCAATTACAGGTTCTGTATGTTCTCCTGATAACCTTATCAGCAATCCCTGCGGTACTTTTTCAACAGCTGTCACTACAGTATTTTGGATAATTTTAATACCGTGTTGAGTCATTCCTGCTTGGATGTTAGTGCGGATATCTTCATCGAAACCTTTGAGGATGAGATCCTTACGAATAATTTGGGTAACTTCACATCCCAAGCCACGCATTATACAAGCAAACTCTGTGCCGATGTAACCTGCACCAATAATAGCAATGTGCTTTGGTTTTTCTTTGAGATGAAACATTTCATTGGAGGTAATACCATACTCCATTCCTGGCAAATCAGGCTTGATCGGACGACCTCCAACAGCAATTAAAATTTTATCTGCGGTAACTTTGCTGCCATCAACTTCTACGGTGTGCGGATCTAGGAGAGTGGCGTGACCGGAAATGAGTTGCACTCCTGCTTTTTCTAACAAGTTAATATGCAGCTGCGAAAGCCGCCGCACTTCCTTATCTATAGCTGTGATGAAATATTCCCAATCCAACTCAGCTTCGCCTACCTTCCAGCC
>JANZYY010000158.1 GCA_026419705.1 Fischerella sp. | reverse complement strand
CAGATACACTTGCTCAATGTAGGTCATTGACGGGCTACGATCAACATGCGTCCCTCCCTTGAGCGTGACGTGGGAGCTACCGCTTGCAAGCGCCAGAGGCAACAGGATTGTCTGCAATACTAGCGTAACAGCACCTGCGGAACCACCTTGGCGTGCTTCGCTGACATCAAAGGCGTAATTTCCTGCTGTCACAACACCACCAGGAATAAATTCTAGCATCATCGAACCCAAAGCATCGCCTCGCACTTGAGCATGACAAATTGCTGCTACGGCACGAACTGCTGTCAAGTGTTGGGCTGCTAACCCAGGTTTTGTGCGTCCAGCACGAATGTTGTAAATTGTTGTGGGAGTACTAGTAATGGCGGCTAAACTGAGGGAGGTGCGAAGAACTTGTCCCCCGCCTTCACCGTAAGATCCATCAATGTAAATCATAAAATTAGGTAATTGGTAATTGGTAATTGGTAAAAGCGCCCATTACCGACCAAGAGTGAATTCACAGTCTTACGTAATGATGCAAATTTAGCTTAGTTATTACTTTCTCTAAGGGATTTCCAAGAAATAAATTATCCCAGATTGTGTGGTGGACATCCTGTCCGCCCCTCAGATAAGACGGGTGGGGACACCCATCCCACAAGAAAATTTGGAATGTTTTTTATTTGGAAGTCCCCAAACAACCAACAACAAACAACCAACAACAGTTACAGTTTTATGTTCCCAACATCTGCAAATTGTGTAAGGTAGCATAAAGTCCGCCTAGTTGCAGTAACTCTTCATGGCTTCCCTGTTCTATTAATTCTCCACGTTTGAGTACGAAAATTCGATCTACGTTACGAATTGTAGACAGACGATGGGCAATAATAATTGCGGTACGTCTGATCAACAGCTTGTTTAAAGCTTCCTGAATTAATGCTTCTGTTCCCACATCTAGGTTAGCTGTGGCTTCATCTAAGACTAAAATTTGCGGATCGCGAATTGCTGCACGAGCAAAGGCTAACAGTTGTTTTTGACCGCTAGAAAGATTTGTACCTCGTTCGCGAAGTTGGGTATCGTAGCCTTGGGGAAGTTGTTCAATAAACTTGGCAATGTTAGTCTTTTCTGCTGCTTGTTGAACTTCTTCAAAGCTGTAGCCATCTCCTAAGGTGATATTGCTCTTAACATTACCAGCAAATAAAAAGCCTTCTTGCAAAATCACTGCCATGTAGCGCCGCAGTTCAGCTTGGGGTAACTCCCGAATATCAATACCATCAACTAAAATACGTCCTTGGCTGGGTTCGTAAAGACGACACAAAAGCCGAATGATAGTGCTTTTTCCAGCACCAGTGGGGCCGACCAATGCTACTTTTTCTCCAGGATGAATTGTGAAGTCTAGGTCTTTAATGACATAGTCATCTGGTTTATAGGCAAACCAAACGTGTTCAAATTTGATTTCTCCTAATTGTGGTTGGGAATCTTGAGTTTGAGATTCAAGATTAGCAGCGATCTCATCTATGTATCCGAATTGGGAATCAAAAACTGATAATCGGGGATTGGTGCGATCGCGTATTTCGATCGGTTCATCTAGAATGTCGGTAACGCGTTCAATTGCTGTGAAACCTGCTTGAATGACCGTAAACTTTTCTGCAAACTGTTGTAAAGGTTGGAATAATCGTTCTGCATACAAGACAAATGCAGATAAAATCCCAAAAGTCAAGTTTTTTTGCAAAAGTAAATAACCGCCAACCAAAAGCACAGCGGCGATCGCCACTAAAGAAACCCATTCCAATGTTGCAGAAACAGCGGAATCGTGAAAGATGGTTTTATCTACTTCTTTGACATAATGCTTGTTTGTATTACTAAATAACTTGGCATTAAATTTTTCTCGTCGGAATAGTTGCACTATATTAATGCCAACAATATTTTCTTGCAGTTGGGAATTCAGGACAGAAAGTTCTTCTCTAGCTTTATAATTAGCTTTGCGGTACTGCTGTTGAAAGTAAATAATTAAAAACGATACAGGTATGAGCATCAACAGCAACAAAAAGGCAAGTTGCCACTGGATAGAAAACATAAACACAACGATCACCAGCATGGAAAACAGATCGGACACAATGCCAATTGCTCCAGTGGCAAACACATCTCCTAAAACTTCCACATCACTGGTGAGTCTGGTAATTAATTTACCCACAGCTGTGCGATCAAAAAAGCGCACTGCCAAAGAAGTAACATGATTAAATAAATCTTGGCGAATTGCAGCAGTAATTTGTTGCCCTACCTTCTGTACCAAATAACCCTGAAAACCTGAAAATATCAGTCGGATAACCACTGTTACAATCAACAATCCTTCCAGAATTTGCAACGCTTGCCAAAAGGAAAGATTGCGGAGAAATTCGTAAGTGCTTGGTTCATTGCGAATCAGAGAAATAACCTGTCCGATTAGCAATGGTTGTATGGCGTTAGCTACAGCTACGGGCACAAGTAACACCATTGACACTATCAACAAACGTACATGAGGACGGGCATATGGTGTCAAACGCAAAAATAACCGCCAGTCGTTTTCACGCCGACGGTACTCTGAGTGAGTTTTTGTTCGAGGAATGGAGATACTCATAATATAAAAATTATATTAATTTTTACAGTAGTAATAAGGTAGTGTTTGCATTTTTACCTTGCCACCATGCCAGAGATTGAAACTACACGATTGCAGCTAAGACCCTACACTCTAGAAGATCTGGATGAACTCGCAGTGATTTTAAGTAATCCAGAAGTAATGAGATATTCACCTAGAGGGTCAATTTCCAAAGAAAAGGTAACAGAAGTAACTCAAGAAATTTTAGAATTTTTTATTCAACATTGGAAACAGTATGGTTTTGGCGTTTGGGCTGTAGTAAAAAAAGCTACAGGCAAATTAATTGGCCATTGCGGATTGAATTTTCTGCCAAACAGTCCAGAGATTGAAGTTCTTTATCGGTTGAGTCAAGCTTTCTGGCATCAAGGTATTGCCACAGAGGCAACAAAAGCCAGCTTAAGATATGGCTTTGAGGAGGTGAAGTTAGGCGTTGCATAAATGCAGGATGATTTTCTTGTATTTCTCCGCATACTTTGCGTCTTTGTGGTTCATTATTTCATCCCTAAATTCAGCAACGCCTGAAGTTAGATAAGATTGTTGCCATTACCGTACCAGAACATATTGCCTCTCGCCGGGTAATGGAAAAAGCAGGATGGAGGTATGAAAAAGATACCCATTTCTACAATTTAGACGTGGTGTATTATGCCCTGTCACAAGAAGCTTGGCAACCAGACGATTCTTTTTATAGTTTGCGTTTGCGATCGCCATAGGTATTAGACAACAGATGTACAAAATTGTCCACGATGACCTGCGGAAAATGCCTACTTGGAACTGAAGTTAAACTTTAAATTACTTGGCTCAAAGCTTTTTGCTCAAGGGTAGTCATAGCAGTACCTGGAGGTAATATGAGCCTTGCTCGTACTATGACTGTAAGCTTTGTCCAAGCTTAGGTCCAGGCAAGAAGGCTATGTTGATTTTCGAGGAACACTTTCAAGACAATCGCCACAAATGGTATACAAACGATTCTGCCGAATGCACCGTCTGTGTTGAAGAAAATCATTATACATTTGAACATAAACGTTCAGGTGGTAGTTCGTGGCTATCGTGGCAATCAGCAGGCTTCTTCTACGACAAACAAGAATTTCGCATTCATGTTGTGCTGGAAAAAGTCACTGGTGTCAATCATGGATATGGTTTCGTCTGGGGACTTGCAAATACAAGTAACTTCTTTGAGTTTGCGATCTCCGACAATGGCTACTACCGAATCTCCAAGTACGAGAACGGTATTTTTCAAGATTACGTTCCCTGGAAACGCTGTTACGGAATTAAACATCCTAATGCAATTAACATTCTGGATATCCGACGTTATGGGGAACTCGTAGAGTTTTATATCAATAGTGTCCTGGTTGAGAAACTCTCAGCAGATGCAGTGATGCAGGTGAGCGATCGCAAGTTTGGCTTCATCATCTACGACAAAATTAAAATCAAGGTACATAGCTTGATCATCACTGCTCCAAGCAGCGAAACCAGCACTAACCAATCTCATCGTCGCACTGACACTGCTACAACAGCATGCTTCGTTGAGCATGAACCACCTGCTAGCGACACACTTGAGAATGTATTCGCTGATTTAAAGGCATTGGTAGGACACGAACACACCAAGCGTCAACTTTTTTCATTGACAAATTTCCTCAAAGTCCAGGCTGAACGGAAGGCGCGAGGACTCAAAACTGCAGACACTTCACTACACCTTGTCCTTTACGGACCACCCGGTACTGGTAAAACCACGCTCGCGCGCTTAGTGGGTCGTTTGTATAAACAGCTGGGTTGTCTTCAACGCGGACATGTAGTGGAGACCGATCGAGCCGGAATCGTTGGTGGATACATTGGACAAACTGCATTGCGTGTAGATGATGCAGTCAAGCAAGCACTAGATGGTGTGCTTTTTATCGACGAAGCTCATGCTCTTGTTCCACCAGAAGCGTCATCTCATGATTTCGGTCTGGAAGCAGTACAAGCCTTGCTCAAACGCATGGAGGATCGCCGCGATCGCCTGGCTGTGATTGTAGCTGGATATACGGACGAAATAGAGTATTTGCTCAAGTCGAACCCTGGTCTGCAATCTCGCTTTAGTCGATTTTTTTATCTCGATCACTACACCCCCAGCGAACTAATTTTAATTTTCAAGAAATTCTGTCACGATAATGGATACACAATTGATATTTCAGCACATATAGCTTTGCAAGCAATCTTTGAAACTGCGTATGCGAAACGCGATCGAAGTTTTGGTAATGGGCGTTTTGCACGTGTTATCTTCGAGCGCAGCATTGAACAACAAGCAAATCGAATCGCAGATTGTCTGGAACAAATGGATGATTGCGCAATCTCCCTGATTACAGCAGAGGATTTGGGAATTGCTGATTTGTAATGTGTTTGTACTCAGAAGTAATCTTAATTCATGTTGACTCATCACTGCCAAGTTGTGAGGTTGTGAATGCATCGGATGCTATTTCGGGTCATCGCCCCCATTACTTTATTGACTGGATGCTCTTTTATGCAAGCGCTTCAGCCTTACTCAGTCGCGTCTGAAACTCCTCCAGAAAATTCAGAATCGCGCTACACAGGGAGTACCCTTTCGCCATTGGAACAACAAGTGATTGTGGAAATGAACAAGGCGAGGACAGATCCCACAAGTTATGTTGCTGTACTCGAAAACTATAAAAGCCGTTTTCAGGGGGGTCGAGTCCGAATTTCTAACAATGTCTATTTACAAACTCAAGAAGGTGTTGCGGCTGTTGATGAGGCGATCGCTTTTCTCAAGTCTGTCCGTCCTATTGGCGCTTTAACCGCATCTAAAGGAATGTCTTTAGCAGCCAGAGATCATGTTCAAGACCAAGGAGCAAAAGGTATGACTGGTCATTATGGTAGTGATGGTAGCGATCCGTTTACTCGCCTCAGTCGCTACGGAACTTGGCAAAAAACTGCTGGCGAAAATATTAGCTATGGTTCGCACACGGCCCAAGCTATTGTTATGCAGTTAATTATTGATGATGGGGTGAGCGATCGCGCTCATCGTCAAAATATTTTTAACCCAGCTTTTCAGGTCACAGGAGTTGCTTTTGGTACTCACGCTACCTACAGGCAGATGTGCGTTATTAATTATGCTGGAGGATATATAGAAAAATCGATTTAATTCTGCCTTCTTTTGCTGGAAATGCGATCCCCAGTGATGGTAAGGACGATCGCGTCGGACAACAAAAGAATCGTCGAGTTGAAGTTACTATTCAAAAGTAGGGCTAAGAATTATGGGCGATCGCTCTGTTTTCCCAAAATCCACAGCCGCTGTTCTCAACGTCTATACCCAAGGCCAAGGCTTTCCCATTCTCTGTTTGCACGGTCATCCTGGTTCTGGTTCTAGTCTTTCTGTTTTTACCAATCATCTCTCAAGACGCTTCCAAACTATTGCCCCAGACCTGCGCGGTTACGGCAAAAGTCGGTTTGATGGCAATTTTGATATGAGCGATCATTTAACTGACTTAGAAGTCCTTCTAGACCGTTTTCAGATCAAAAAATGCCTGGTGTTGGGATGGTCGTTGGGTGGCATTTTAGCAATGGAATTAGCTTTGCGATTACCTGAGCGCGTCACCGGGCTAATTTTGGTGGCGACAGCTGCTCGACCAAGAAGCAACCATCCGCCTGTGAATTGGCAAGATAGTTTATATACTGGCATTGCCTCTGTCGTAAACTGGATCAAACCAGGCTGGCAGTGGAATATTGAGACGTTTGGCAAGCGATCGCTGTTTCGCTACCTGATTCAACAACACACCACTACCAGCTACAGCTACATTGCTAAAGATGCAGTGTTAGCCTATTTGCAAACGTCACCGGCTGCAACTCAAGCCCTGCACAGAGCAATCAAAGCAGGATACAACCGCCTTGCTGACCTCAAGCAAATTCAGTGTCCTACTTTAGTACTTGCTGGTGCGCAGGACCGCCATATCACAGCTGAGGCTAGCCTAGAAACAGCCCGACGCCTTAGTGATTGCCAATGGCAATGCTACGCTAACACTGCTCATCTTTTTCCCTGGGAAATTCCCGACCGGGTATTGAGGGATATAGATTTTTGGCTGGAGGAACATCCACAGATAGTCAAGGGTCAATAGTCGTTGGTCATTGGTTGTGAGGTGATAGTTGGAAGAATGCGACACATACAGAAATTTCCATTATCCCCCCAGTCGGACTTCAAATCTATCAAATCTAGATTGGTTCCCTTTTTTGAAGGGAGACGTTGGGGGAAGCTAATATCTGTCGCAAGCATTCATTAAATTGGTATAACAAACAACCAATCGATGACGAATGACTAAGGACAAATGACTAATAACTAGCCTGATTAATTACATTTGACCGCTAAAGGCAGGCTGTACTTTGCGGTCAATCCGTTCCCCCAGGTCTTCAGCAATTGTCAATGCTTCTGGCTTGCAGCGTTTTACGTTCACAACTATTCCTTGCGCTCCTTCCTGTTCCAAGTCTTCTACGTAGCCTTTGATCGCTGCTTTCGCTTCCGCAGAATTTAAAAATGGTCCGAAGTAATATGTGCAACGGGGATGCTGTGTGACGATTTCCACCCACCAAGCTAATCCAAAATTCTGGAATGCGTTAATCAAAAATTCCTTAATGCTATCCCAAATAGTTTTCATGGTTTTCGCCAATTTATTAATGTGGTACTGGGTTTTAAACTGTGTACTGCTGTTTTGAGTGGTTTTACATTTCTTTATACTCTGTTACTATTCTTTTTTCCAAGTAGTTTTTTGTAATTTATCGAAATGCAACGTTTTTTTCATCCAGCGTTGACGATAAATTTCATACAGTGCCATACCTGCTGCTACTGAAGCATTCAAGCTAGGAGTCTTGCCCTGTAAGGGAATTGACACCAAAATATCACAAGAACGTTGTGTCAATAAACTCAGACCTTCTCCTTCAGAACCAATTACCAAAACGATCGCGCCATTAAAATTGACCGTATGTATTGGTTCGCTACTACCATCGCAAGTAGTGCCGTAAATCCAAAAGCCTGCGGCTTTCAATTCCTCTAAAGCACGGTGCAAGTTTACCACTCTGGCAACGGGAAAGTTTTCTAGAGCACCTGCTGCGACTTTCATAACTGTAGAAGTAATAGCGCAAGCACGGCGTTGTGGAATTACCAATCCTTGAGCACCGATTGCTTCTGCTGTGCGAACGATCGCTCCTAAATTATGGGGATCGGTGATACCATCAGCAGCAACAATCACAGGATCGTTAACGGATTTAGCTTTTTCGATCAACTCGTGCAATTCCATGTAAGCGTAGGGAGCAATTTGCGCTGCTACACCCTGGTGGTTAGCTCCGTCGGTAATTTGATCTAAGCGCTTGGGTTCAACTTCATCAATGATGGTGCCATTTTCTTTTGCTTGTAAAATCAGGGAGTGAAAGCGGGGATCGTAGCGCAGGCGGGGAGTAATCCAAATACGATTGAGAAAACGCTGATTTTCCAGCGCACTCAATACTGGATACCGACCGTAGATGAGGTCGCTGTCGTGCGTTTGTTTTTTTACCTTCTGTTCATCAATTTCCGTGGAAGTGCGAACAGTACGAGGGACAACGCGCTTGCCTTTAAATTTCAACGTTTGCCTGCGATTCGTTTTGTCGGAAGTAATAATTTTTTTTGTTTTGTTTGTCATAAGAGTTTTGCGTTAAGCGTATAAATAGGCATTCCTGTATCCTCACTACCTTAATTTAGAAAAGTTGATTCTGCGATTGCGAGATCGATTTCTCACTATTTTTCTAATTGCAGTTTTTGTAACAATTCTGTTAAGCGTTGGCAATCTGTGAGATAGAGGTAGCCGATTAAAGTTTCTAAGCCTGTTGCTTGTTGGTAAGTCTTAGGAGCAACTCTTTTCGGGCGTCCTGTGGCGGCGTTACGACCCCGTCGGACAATTTCTAGCTCGTTTTGTTGCAGATGAGGAATCAGCGATCGCAAGTGTAGCGCCTGCATTTCCGCTCTTACCTGTGCCACTACCAAACGATGATAAGTTTCACTTCGCTGTGGTGGCATGAGATAAAACATCCTCACATACAGTTCATACACAGCATCTCCCAAATATGCTAGAGTTGCTGGAGAAATTTGTTGTAGTTGCGCCTGGGAAATTTGTTGAGATAAATGCTGTGTGGCTGCCTGCATTAATTGGCACCAAGATGAATCTAACTGAAGATGTTCACCTTGTTCATGTAGTAATTTTTCCTCCTTTGATTTCACAACTGAAGTTATTCCTCGTAGGCTATATGCTGGAGGCCACGTTTAGGCATGTTTTTTTTGCTTGCAAGATTTGTGCAGGTCTACCTAGCATAATCCAGGCTCAAAATTTACTTCCTAATTTTAGCTTTTTAATTGCGAATTAACATTATTGTCAACTGTTAAGTGTGAAGTTCAACAGAGATTTTGGTGTTGCTGAGGAAACCCTCCGAAACTTGGTTTGCAGAAAGTGTAGCCCCCAACCAAAGCCTCCAAACTCTCGTTACCACCCTTGAAGCTGTTAACGAGAACCCAGGAAGTAGAGACTGGCATAGGCTTTGCTACAGAGCACTACCAACTACAAAAGTTCAGTTCATTTTCCTCGTGGCAGGACAACTTTCTTTTAGATTAGAATGAGGAGTGGATTTGTGAAGTATCAAAATCCCATTCTTCATAGTTTTTTTGGGATTGTTTTGTCAAGTTTTGTTTCATTTCCTATTTTCTTGCGCACTTCTGTGCATGGAACCTTACCGATCGGGAAGGCAATGAAATAAAAATTAAGCTATCCAGATTGAAAGATTGGATAGCTAATTTTGTCTAGACGGTTAAGCAATCAAGATGATTTGATGTTTTCTAGAGCAGCATCAACTGAAGATTGCAGCATGAGAAACTTCTCTAGGCGAACAAGCTTGACTGTTTGAGTGACACGAGCGTTGGTAACAATTTGCAAAGTACCTCCGGCATTTTTTGCCTGGTTGGCTAGCTGTACCAAAGCTCCCAAGCCAGAACTGTCAATAAAATCGATTTGCGAGAGATCCAGAATGATATGCTTGGGTCCCTCTTCAATCTTGCTGCCAAGTACCTTACGAAATGTCGGCTCAGAAAACGCGTCTAACAAACCTGTGAGGCGGAATAGCTGATAGTTATCCCGGACTTCTCGAGTACCTCTCAGGCTCAGGGTTAGATTAAGTGGCTCAGCAATAATTCCCTCCTCATATTGATCGTGAACGCTCAAGTATAGATGGTTTTGGTGGATGTTGTCTACATTGGGTGCTGGGTATTGGGTATTGGGTACTGGGAAGAATCTTTTCCAAATCCCCAATCACCAGTCCCTAGTCCCCAGTCCCCAATCTCGCGCTTTCTCCATTTTTACTACTTTTACTTTACTCCGGTTGCTTCTGCTTGACGCACTGTTCGCATTGCTTGGACAAAAT
>JANZYY010000157.1 GCA_026419705.1 Fischerella sp. | reverse complement strand
CTCGGAGATGTGTATAAGAGACAGGTCGGGTCGGAGTTCGTAATGAGTACTTAAGTACTCACTACCAACCAAGAACATTTGTAGTCATTTTTTGGAGAAACGGTATTAATTACTGACCTGGAACTAACTAGCGCTTCGGTACTTTGGTACGGGTTACGTCTTTCTAGCAAATACGTTTATCTATCGCAATACTCACTTGAGTTGTCCACAACGTGCTGAACGTTTGTGGGAGAGCGATCGCTGTTGCTACAATCAGGGACGGTGATGCTGAGCACAAAAAGCACGCCCAAGCCTACCTTCCCAAGGGAGGAAGGCAAAAATACCATAATTTGGCGCTATTATTAGCGTTTGGAAATTGAGCCTATCTCTTCGGTTCTGATAACAATTGAATGTTGTGAAAGTCTATAAAAGTAGTAGTCAGTCGCTCTTTTTGAAAGTCGCGAATCGTCTGATTCTTGAGGAGATAATAGTTACCAATTTGATTGTAAGTATCTGAGAATTCTTGTTCTCCCAAAACTTCTTTTGTTTGGGGATTTCGGAAAATTGTTCGATAGCGTGTTGCTAGATAGCCGGATGGTGTCACTAAGGAGTCTAACAAATTAACAGTAACAGATGTTTTTCCCAAAGTACGGTTGACCTGAGTAATCTGGTTTTTAGATACCCTGTAGCGAGCATCTGTTGACTCTCCCTTTTCAAAAATTTCTACAGCACCAGTATTATCAGTTGCACCCAATTCATAAGTGTGATTTTTGTGTGCGACTTCAAAAGGAACCCGACGACGGTGGACTATAATCATGCGTAATTGTCCCTCGACTGTCTGACGTGCATCTTCAGAGTTAATACCAGTCACTTCCACATTTAGGTCTGGTTTAACACGGATATAACCGTTATACTCTTGATTGCCTTGTTTTATTTTTACTTCTGCTGTATACCCTGGAAACTTTTCATCCCATGTATAGCGATTATGGTAGGCAGCCTGGAATATTTCACGAGCCGAAACAGCAGAGGTATCGGGTGAGCCAGTTTTCTCTGTCAGTAAGATAATACTCCTAGATGACTGATTTTGAGCCATTACTGCTTGGGCTAACTGCGTCAACGTCGCTACAGTTAGAACTATACTTAAAACAAATTGCCAAGTAAGGTGTTTTTGTGGTTGTTTCATTTCTAAAATTCAAAACAGTTGCTACTAAAAGCAATCTCGATTGATTCTAATTTTCTCTCATACACTCAATGACGCTACGCACATAAATATTATTTATTATTTCCAGCTATTTATTCAAGTATTACTATTATTTGAGTAACTGTTTTATGTGCTAAAAGCAAAGCGCATTCACCGTGAACCGATCAAACTCAACATAGTACTGAAATTATTCGTATTCGTATCAAATCTAAAATTTCCAATCTCAAAGTTTATGGATTCTCATCCAACGCTGTGTGCTGATATAGCCGCCCGCATTACTACCAGTCCTCAAAAGCGAATTACTTTCGCTACATACATGGAAATGGCATTGTATCACCCAGAATACGGCTACTATTCCACTCAAGCAATTAACCTGGGTAAGCGGGGAGATTTTTTCACTTCTGTTCACCTGGGTGCAGATTTTGGCGAGTTGCTGGCTGAACAATTTTTCCAGATGTGGGAAATTTTAGGGCAACCCGTGCGTTTTTCTCTAGTAGAAATGGGCGCGGGTCAAGGACATTTGGCACGGGATATTTTAAGGTATGTACAGCAGCGCTATCCAGATTTTTTTGCAGCACTAGAGTACGTAATTGTAGAAAAATCACTAGCTTTAAAGCAGGAACAACAACAACGCCTGCAAAAATTTACAGTACATTGGTGCAGTTTAGAAGAAATACCAAAAAACTCCATTATTGGTTGCTTTTTTTCTAACGAATTGGTAGATGCTTTACCAGTGCACCAGTTTATTCTCAAAAATGGACGATTGCAGGAAATTTATGTAACCATACAGGAAGAGTCAACACTCAACAGTCAACAGTCATTGGTTTCTCCTACTTCCCCATCACCCCTACCCAACGGAAAGCCGAAAAAGGGGCGAAATCACCCCATCTCCCCACATCCCACTCAAGCATTCACAGAAATCATCGGCGAACCTTCCACTCCCAAGCTTGCTGAATATTTTGATTTAGTTGGCATCCAGTTTACAGAAAATCTCTATCCAGAGGGCTACCGCAGTGAGGTAAATTTAGCGGCTTTGGATTGGTTAAGTGTAGTAGCAGACCGTTTGCAGCGAGGGTATGTGCTAACTATAGATTATGGCTATCCGGCCAGTCGTTACTACAACCCCAGGCGATCGCAAGGGACCCTACAGTGCTACTGGCGCCATCAGCGCCATCATAACCCCTATATCAATATCGGGCGACAAGATATCACCGCTCATGTTGACTTTACTGCTTTAGAACGATGGGGTGAACGCTGCGGATTAACTAAAGTGGGTTTGACGCAGCAAGAATTGTTTTTGATGGCGTTGGGTTTGGGCGATCGCATTGCGTCCCTATCCCACACAAAACAGCCAATCTCTGAGTTGCTGCGACGGCGAGATGCATTACACCAGCTTTTAGATCCCTGTGGCCTGGGTGGATTTTGTGTTTTACTGCAAACAAAAGGACTGACAAAGACAGAAATTTCTCAACCACTGAAGGGATTCACCATGCCAGATCCAGCATCAATTTCAAAAATTTAAAACTTTGTTAATCTCGATGGGGTAATGGTTAATTTAACATAACACTGATGACAGTGAAAAAAGAGACATTCAAAGGGTAATGATGATGACAACTCATGACCTATTAATGTTAATCGTGCTACTAGTTCCTGGTATTTTGCTTTCGGTAATGATTATGGTCACTTTTGCCGCAGGTGGTTAAGAAATGGTTAGTAGTTAGTGGTTAGTGGTTAGTGGTTTTACCGGTAACTACTAGCAGCTTTCAATTGTTTACGATCAAAAGCGATCGCTCGACCAGAGGAACACCAAAAATGAAGGTAGCATTTCTGGGGACTGGATTAATGGGGCGGCCGATGGCGCAGAAGTTGTTGGAAGCAAAAGTCCAGCTAATTGCCTACAACCGCACCCCGGAAAAGTTAGAACCCTTAAGGGCTGCTGGTGCAGAAGTTGCAGAGAAACCCGATCAAGCAATTCGCGCTGCTGACTGTGTAATTCTGATGCTCACCAATGCTGCGGCGATTTATAGTGTATTGCTCTCAGATCGGTCTTCACAAGCGGTAGCAGGACGCAGTATTATTCAAATGGGAACCATTACCCCCACTGAAAGTAGAGAAATTCGAGATGCAGTAGTTGCCGCAGGTGGTGAGTATTTAGAAGCACCTGTACTTGGTAGTATCCCAGAAGCACAAGCCGGTAAATTGATTGTGATGGTAGGTGCACACCAAGAACAATATCAGCGCCACTTAGAATTATTAAAACATTTTAGTCCAGAGCCTGTCCTTGTCGGTCCAGTCGGAACTGCTGCAGCACTGAAACTAGCTTTCAATCAACTGATTGCTTCGCTCA
Source organism: Fischerella sp. (assembly GCA_026419705.1). Classification (GTDB taxonomy): domain Bacteria; phylum Cyanobacteriota; class Cyanobacteriia; order Cyanobacteriales; family Nostocaceae; genus PCC9605. The sequence goes on along the minus strand of JANZYY010000157.1, from coordinate 6,505 downwards.
CAACAGCTTTTGCCCTCAGTCTTGGTTTTGTCCAGCGTTATGGCATTGACGAAGACTTATTTATGTACATTCTGCGTCAGAGTGCTCTTTACGCACCAACTTTTGACAAAAAGTTACAAAGAATGCTAGATAGCAATTATGCCAATCCCAATTTTCCAACGAAACATTTGATGAAAGATACTGATTTCTTTATCGAAGAAGCTAAAACAGCTGGTTTGAATGTTAGCAGTATCGAAGGAGTGAAGAAAATTTTGGAAATGGCAATAAAAATGTCATTTGCTGACGAAGATTACTCATCTATATTTTCTGTGATTAAATTAGGGGAACACTAAACTCAGTTTAATTGTGCTTCCACAGTACAAATAACAATTTCGCCTTTGCGACGCAACTAATTTTACTGTCCCTCAAAAATTATTTTCCTGCTTGCAGTGAATAACGAGTTGACGCTCCCCGCCCAAGCGCTACGCTTCATACGGGGATTCTTGCTTTACTGAGCAACCTTGCCTAGACTTGTTGCCAAACAAATCTGGGCAGAGAGAGGGTCATCTCTCCACAAGCGCTAAAAGTTTCCGTGCGCCCCACGGTACTTAAGTCGTAATTAGTTTGCTTCAATGCCTTGTTGAGTATATTTATGGCTGCGTTCAAATCCCTATCCAAAACACACCCACACTTACAAATATGGGTGCGAACAGATAGGGATTTCTTCACAGTTTCACCACATGATGAACAATTTTGGCTGGTAAATATCGGGTCAACAGGTACAACAACTCGACCATATATTTTGCCAAAATACTCTAACCATTGGGTAAACAATGACCACGAAACATCACTAATCGATTTCGCAAGCTTGCTATTCTTAACCATGTTTCTCACTTGTAGTTTTTCGTAAGCCACAAGGTCGTTAGACCTTACCACGCATAACGCTTGTTTAATAGCGTTATCTTTACGCTGGCGCCAAACTTTCAAGTGCTTTCTACCAAGACGGTTAATAGCTTTCTTACGATTACTAGACCCAATATTTTTACAGCTAACTTGTTTTTGAAGACGTTTTAATGCCTTCTCTGACTTGCGTAAATATCTAGGGTTTTCTACTGTATTGCCAAGTGAGTCAGTATAGAAATGGTTTAAACCAACATCTAAACCTATGGTTTTACCAGTTGGTTGAGTATCTATATTGCGTTCTGCATCTACACAGAACTGAAAATAATAACCATCTGACCGCTTAACTATTCTGACTCGCTTGATTTGTTTGATTTGGTAAAAATGTAAATCCCAAGTTCCAATTAGCTTAAGTTGACCAATGTTACATTTATCTGTGAATTTAATGTACTTGCGGTCATCTGAAAGTTTCCATCCACTCAGTTTATATTCGACTGAACGGTTGCTTTTTTGAAACTTGGGATATCCTTTTTACCTGTAGAGACGCGAAATTCCGCGTCTCTACAATTATCGAAAAATCTCTTGATTGCAAAAGCAGTTCTTTCTGCTGCTGCTTGCCTTGCAGAAGAATTTAATTTCTCAGCAAAGTCAAACTCTTTTGCGATTGCAGCAGTGTATTTCTTCAAATCGTAAGGCTTAACATTTTGATTGTCCATCTAAAACCGTGAGCACTTATTACGGATGAATCTAGTAATCCGCAATGCTTGATCTATCTGCTGGTATTGCCGCAAACTGCCTTTAGCTTTGAACTCAAAAACAATCATTATCCTTACCTTATCGACCTGGAAATATTCTAGATTATTTTAGGGACTACTACAATCCCTAAAATTATTAAATACTCAACTATCCCTCTCCCTGTTCTTGCGGAGCAAGAAATTATTCAAGGGATGTCTCCTATTTAACTGCCTTTCATCCCCACACTCTGTTATCGCTGCGTATGGGGTCTTCCCCGCAAATTAGATAAAATTGCCTTTAGTTTCAAATCGCAAATTTTCACGATCGCTTCTACCATTTCCTTGCGATCGCCCTGTAAATTGAGTTTTTCTAAAGCTTGATGAAAATTATTACCAGAGTGTAAATATTGAGTGAATTGAGCAACTTGAGATGAATCTAAAACTTTCTGAACCTCGCGGTTTCGGCGTTGACGCACAGCCTGGAGTTGTTGCCTTAGTTGCGGAGTAAAGTCAGTCTCTGAGAATAATTTTGCTGTTTGGGCAACAATAGCAGTAGAGTTTGTACCAAGTTTCGCTGGTGCAGCCAAAACACCTCCAAAACAGAAGAAAACAAAAGCAATAATTATAATCATCAAAACAGACAGCAACTTGGTACATTTATAAATAGCCGTCATAAACCGCTGACACTCCCAAGCATGACAATAATTTTATCCTTTGTGTCTTGGTGTCTTAGTGATTCAGGATTTTTTTCACCACCAAGGTACAAAGACACAAAGTATTTTCACATTACTCCATCTTTAATTATTCTGCTCTTTTAATTCTATTAATTTCTCTTTGCAATTCTTCAATTTGTCGCCGTAAATTTTCTACTTCTTTGTTTTTATCACTGTTCGTTGGTGTGACATCAACTGCTCCAGATGCAGGCGATCGCACATAATTGCCTCTCTTGATTTGCTGATATTCTTCTGAGACTGCCCACTCTCGCAGGTAATGCACGCGTTCTACAGGAAAAGGATGGCTGAGCATTTCGCCTTGAGCACCGTTGTATACTAAGAATTTGTACAATTGATTGAGACTATCTTCGTCCAATGCTTGATAATTTTCTGACTGACGAATAAACTCTTGTAAACTGCACTCGTTGGCATATTTTATACTGCCACCTGAAACTTTCATCATTGATGACATCACGGTATTTAAGTCATCTACTACAAGCAATGCTGCGCGATCGGCTGATAACTCGGCTTTGCGCCGCCATTCAAAGAAAGCATAAATTAAGGCTGGGGTGACAAAATTACCAATGCCAAGAGTAAATCTACCAAGGGCATAAGCAGTATTCATCGCCCAAATCGCCATTTGAATTAAAATAGTATGACCACATTTAATATGCCCCAGTTCGTGGGCTAACACCGCCCTTGTTTCGGCTTCGTTTAGTAGGTCTAAAATCCCCGTATTGATGACTATATATGGATGCTCCTGCCCCATTGCATAGCTATTGGCTTGGGGATTTTGTGATACAAATAGTGTTGGTTCTGGATAAATATCCAAATCCCGCACACATTCCCGAAACATCTGGTAAATAGTGGAATATTGACGAGGCCCAACTTCAATGGTGTTGCCCATTAGATAGACTAACTGCGGGCGTTCGTAAACAAATTCCACAAATTTACGGGCAACTAAATCAAATCCCGGTAAACTGCGTAAGGCTTGCTCAGCTTGCCGATCTAAGGGATGCCTAAAAGCTTCACTGGAAATTCCTGTATAGGTTGCCATAATTGAGGGTAATTGGTTAGTGGTTGTTTGTTGGTGGTTGTTTGTGAGTGGGAAAATTCCAAAGAACTAACAACTATTAACTAACAACTAACAACATAATAGAAATGGGGTTATTGCAAGCAAAAATCACTTTGTATGGGATGAAAAGCGTGTGATTGAGGCAGAAGTTCATTTATCATTACATAACTTCCTGCGATCGCAGGCGGGTTTCCCTTCCTGGCCCCATCATTTGACGATGGCACGGTTGGTAGCACGCGCTCTGCGCCTAGGACGTAGCGCCTTGATTCAAGTAGGTGCAGCTTGTAGCTATCAAGGGCGTTACCGTACAAGCTTCGTGGCATCAGCGTTGATGTGGCACGGTCCCGTGATTATTGTTGCACCTGAAGCTGTGCAACAACGTCTTGCAAAAGTAGAAATTCCCCGCCTACAGCAGTGGCTGCAAGTTAACAAAGCGATTAGAACAGCTGACGTTTGGCCTGGTGGCGAGTTCCAAGGGCTTTTGTTAGTTTCCCCTCAAGCTTGGTTAAAAGGACAACTTGCGCTCAACGATAGTTTTCCCACTAGCATTCCTACAATTATTGATGGCGTGGAAGATCTAGAAGATTGGGTGCGCGATCGCCTCACCATTACTTGGGAAGCCCATGATTGGGATCAGCTCATGCTTGCTTGTCCGCAGATCGCTGAGGAAATTCGCTCTGCACGAGTACAACTGACACACGAACTATTTCAGCATCCTGCTAATCCCTACGAATGTTATCTGATTTCCCAAGCAGAAGTAGAGATATTGAGCCGTCTTTGTTCAGTTTTGGACATCGCCAGTCTACCTGATACTTGGAAAAAATTCTGGCAACAATTCCAAACTGCTTCGCCCACCTCCGGTTCTCCTCCTCTCCTCCTCTGGGCTACTATTGCCCGTCGTCAAGGCTTATTTTCTTTACACATAGCCCCGATTGAGGTAGCAGAAATACTTTCGCCGATTTGGCAACGACAACCTGTGGTGTTAATTGGCAGCACTTTAGAACCGGAAACGGAAGCTCCGATTTTTCGCCAGCGGTTTGGATTAAGTCAAGAGTTGACTTGTTTGAAGTTCTCAGACAGCCAAACAGAAGCTATTCAACTGTACGTACCACATCAATTCCCCTTGCCAAACACGCCAGAATTTCAAGCAGCGTTTATTCACAAAGTCCGGACGCTGGTTTGTCTGAGTGCAACATCACCAGGATTGACAGTTGTCTTAGTCAAAGATGTACCGATGAAGGCTCAACTAGGAGCAATTCTGGCTTCAGAGTTCGGCTCACGAGTACAGGTAGAAAAAACTTGTTTAGACGAAAATGGCATTTTAGTTAGCGGTTGGGAATTTTGGCGAGAGCATCAAAGAGTTTTGCCCGCACCGCAACTGATCGTTATCGCTACCTTGCCCCTGCCATCCCTGGAACATCCACTTGTAGCAGGTAGAGTAGCTCATTATAAGCGATCGCATCAAGACTGGTTTCGTTTGTTTCTATTACCGGCGGCTTTGAACGAATTACAAAGAGCGATCGCGCCAGCACGAGAAAGTCAAGGTATCGTCGCTCTACTTGATAGTCGGGTGATCAACCGTAGCTATGGCGCTCAAGTTCTGACATCCCTTAGCCCTTTGGCACGCATTAACTATCTCGATCCCGGTTTGTTTTCCCACTCTGGCCGGGACACTTCTTAAAAGTGTTGTTAGTTGTTGGTTGTTAGTTGTCTGGGATTTTCCTAGCAAAAAACAACAACCAAAAAAGAATAAAATGCCATCCAAGCGTTATTATCAGCCTTAGCAGTCTTTAATGCAATGCAGTCAAATTTGAAATATGATAGGTGAAGCAAATGGGTGAAGCAAAGCGTCGCAAAATCGCACTGGGAGAAAATTACGGCAAGAGTCAACAGACTCGCATCTTGCCTTGGGTTCCAATCACAAAGTCACAAGCAGAACTATTTGTCAAGTGGACAAATCGTGGTGCCTGGATTGGCATTGGCCTGATGGTTGTAGCTTGGGTGACAATCCGTTTCATCGGTCCAGCTTTCGGTTGGTGGCAAGTTGTCTGAAACTATTTTTTGGAGCGATAAAGAATCCCACTCTTTCTAAGGGTGGGCTTTTTAATGGTATTGAACGCACCGCCAACCAACCTTCGGTATGGTTGGGGATTCATTCGCTAAGAAGCCTCAAAACTTCTTAACGTTCCCAGAGTTACTGGCGTTCTCAGTGTGCCGTTGGAACTTTTGCCTACGAACACTCTAGAAAAAGTTTTGTCTCCCACGATCACCGCATACCAATATCTAGCCCCGATGTTATAAGAGGCGGACAGATCCGCGTTATATTGCTTCCCGTTTTTAAAAACAGCAAGGGAGTAATTAATCTTACTTCTTCTAACCTTCCCACTACCATCAAAAGCGTAAGCACTTGTGTATTTGGGATTAACAAAAACTACTTTACCCCCTAACTCAGACCATCTTTGCTGGGTCAACTCAACGATTTTACAGTGACACCAAAGATGGAATTTCTGCTTTTGTAGAGAGCCTTTTTTACCTGCTTTCGCTTTCCATCCTGACAAATTCTCAAACACAATTATCTTGACATTGTGAGTTTTCGCAAACTCAACAATGCCTCTCATTACCTGTCTTGAGATTGCCAAGTTAATGTTAGCTGATTTGCGGTAAAGTCCTCTACAAAATCTGTTGGGTAGTTTTTGCTTTGTGATATTAGCTGTTTGACGAGACTTCTTTTTAATCATCATCCTGCGTTGGTTGCGACGGTCTATGTCTCTAGCTGGATTAATGAATTTTCTAGCTTTTACAGTACCGTTTTTACCAACGATTGCGAGAGTGGCAGCGTTGTTTATGCCCATGTCAACACTGCACACGAAGTCTGAATCTTCCCTATCAACTTTCTTAATTTGAACAGGCATGGAAAGTTGACATTTCTTTTTACTAACTACTAAAGCAGGTGATTGTACCTCGTTCCCATCTACTAGATGACGGGATAAACCATGTTTTTTGACCTTAATGTTATTAATCCATATCCAATCTGTACCACTCCATACTTTGATATCTACGGTTTGATAATTTAATCCATACTTTACTTGTTGACCTTTATATAA
>JANZYY010000156.1 GCA_026419705.1 Fischerella sp. | reverse complement strand
ATGTTCTTGGTTGGTAGTGAGTACTTAAGTACTCACTACGAACTATGTGTAGTTCTATTTTTGAGAATTGGTATTAGATTCTCAAAGGTTAGCATTGTCAGAGAACGCATTTTGAAGCAGTGGCAAGAACTCGCATCTAGTCTTGAGCAGCTACTTCAGGAGCTTAGAAAAAAAAGACACGATATAGATACTGAGTTGAACAAGCAGTGAGATTGAGAAAAGCTATGAAATCGTTTACGAAAAGTGCCTAGATAAAATCCGCGCTCGTCTGTCTCAGCATCTATTATCACTAGATAATGTTCTCAAACGATCGCTAGATACGGTCAAATCTCAAGTAGCAGAAATCTTGGTTGAAAAGGCAAATTTAAGAGAACTAACCCTAGCAAGAGGTTCTGAATTAATCAATGTGCTGGCTGTGGAAATACCAGAGCAACTCATCCCAGGTATATCCAGCAAACTCAAGCTTGCATTCCAAGTACTCGCTGAGTTTGAGCTTTCCGATCGGGGATTGGTACAGTATCGCATTCGCCCACATCTGGATGGACTAACCCCTAAAGAAGCAAAAACACCCAAGCTGACAGAATTACCCTCTGTTCAACAAGTATTTATCAATTTGAAGATAGCACATATCGAAAGCGTTCGTAACTGTGAAAAAGGCTTGAAACAGTTGCTTAGCGAATCGAATCAAGTGTGGAGGAATTTGTGGATCGCAGCATTCGTGCTGTAGATGTAGAGAAAGAATGGCGACTGTTATTACAACAAGTGCGATCGCACATGTGGGATGATCCAATAAATTCGGTTGAACAAGCTACAACTGTAGATGAAGCTATAAGTGAAGTTGATGCAATTTTTGCGCTTATACATATGTAATTATACTGAGGACGCTATATATTAATTATTAAGCTATAAGGTGGGAAAACCCACCTTTTTGTTAAGAATAGTATTCAATTCGTATCATCAGGTACATCTTTGACATCAATACCTAAAGACTTGCACATAGTCTTAAGCGAAACTTTGTACAGACGAGCTAAGGCTACAACATTCTCGATGCTAGGCATAGCTTTGCCTGATTCCCAGTCAGCCTGCCTACGTTCGGAAACACCAATCAATTGTCTAACTTGAGGGCGTGTTAAACCGGCTTGTTCTCTGAGTAGCCTTAACGGAGACTTTCCCTGTGTTTGTGGATTTTCTTCTATCATACAAGACGAAAGGTTCTTGAATGATACGTCTTGACAGCGCCACTAACAAGACGTATTATTCATTTTGGTGAATACAGGAAGACTAGCCAGTTAGGCTGGATCAATTAGGATACAGCAATTTACCTGACTGGTCTTGATTTAGTGTCTGATAGTAACCACTCCCCACGCAATTACTAACTGTGTGCTTGGTCTACCCTACCACTCTTACTTGTGTTGGTGAAGCTTTTGTTTTCACCATGTTGCCGTTTAGTAGGGAGGTTCTGCCTATGAAGCAATAGTTTTTGCTAACGATGGCTGCAAAATTTACCACACGAAAATCTGACACCAGTTGCTTTTGACTGTTGTGCGTTGACTGGTGTCTTTTCTATTTAGATGATTGAGGAGGTTTTCTTGTTGAATCAACAACACATAACCTACCGAACTCCGTGGACGATAGTGCGTTGGCTTTCACCCACACAAAGGGTTGTTTACGGGAGATTCCAAACTCGTGGTGATGCTGAAAATCAGCTTTTGGCGTTACATAGACTCATGCCAAAGGCATGTCTTGAGGTAGTTTTTGACTTAGAGTAATAGTTACTCAAAAATTTTAGGTATCACTTCTTGCACTCTAGTTTGATTTTGTGAGAGTCTGCCGAATTTAAATTGCGCGATCTGGGCGGGCTTTCCTGTCCAGCCCACAAGAATTTTGTGATGACGATCAAAAGGCGATCGCACTCTCAGTTGAGATGATGAAAGGGCGATCGCTTTTTGCTGTACTATAAATACTTAATAGCCATGCTTGACCAGCCAATCCAGAAGTAGACGATTCGTTTTTTCTGGTTGTTCGAGCATAAACCAGTGTCCTATCCCTTCGACTCTTTCATACTGTCACTCGGCTGCTACGTATTTGCTAGAATTTTTAATTTGCGATTCCCAAAGAAACTCATCTCGATCGCCCCAGATACCAAAAGTTGGAATAGTTATTGGCTGTTGTTCGGGTAATTTTCCTTCTAAGTGAGCAAGCAGGATTTCAGGAAGCGGGTTTGCTTGCTCCAATTTTTGCATACCTTCGAGCACACCTGGTTTTAAAACATGCTGCAAAATTTGCTCTTGGTTTGGGTGAGTTCGCAGTACTTCACGCAATAAACGACCATTACTAGCGCGATAGAGTTGGGGTGCAACCTTATGGATGTTCAGAAAGTAAATCCATTCATAGCGCAAGACATCAAAGGATAAATCCAGTACGGAAGCCAAGTGACCAACGGACACAGTCACAAAAGTCTTTAAACGAGTTGAGTGGACTGTCGCAATTTCCCAGCCGATAACAGCACCATAATCATGGGCGATTAAATGAACCTTATCTAAATTCAGACTGTCGAGCAGGCTGATAATATCATTAGCTAGAGCAAAAATTGTATACCGTTCGAGATTTTGTGGTTTATCGCTGAGTCCGTAACCAAGTAAATCTGGACAGATAACGCGGTATCCTGCATTCAGCAAAGCGGAAACTTGATTATGCCACAAGCTGCTGTCATCGGGCCAGCCATGCAACAAAACAACACTGGCTTTCCCTGAACCCGAATCTTTGACATGGTAGCGATCGCCATTTACCTCTATTGTGTTTGCAGTCAGGGTATCGTACATAATTTTGTGTGTTGACTATTACATACTAGATACCCTTGACATTACCCAGAGGACGAGGATTAGGTCGTTCACATTCTTGCGATTCAGAGCATATTCTTGCTAATTGTTCCGAAACTCTTTAGGAGACATACCTACCAAGCGTCTGAAATGACGGCTGAGATGACTTTGATGAGCAAAACCACACAGAAGTGCTACTTCTGCAATCGCTAAATTTGATTGTTTGAGAAAACGCTTTGCAAGTTCCACTCGCTGACGAATTACATACTGATGCGGCGTCATATGCAGCGACTGTTTAAACAGACGACAGAAGTAGAAACAACTTATTCCGACTGTATTCGCCAAATCTTCTAGTTTGAAATCTTCACTCAAATGTGATTCGATAAAATCTAGTACTTGCTTGAGTTTGTATTTGGGTAATCCGTCAGAATATTCCAGAAATTTGTTTTGTGATACTGAGAAATTCTTGAGTAAATGTACTGCTAAGGCTGTACCAACAGACTCACCGTACAGTCGTCCTGCTGGACACCCAGCTGCTAAATCAGCATTGAGAGCATTTACTACGTTTTGAATTACTGGGTCAAAAATTTGCCATCTAGGCACGATTTCAATTTGGTTGCAATCTAGTGCCTCATAAGCAACTTTCTCAAAAAATGGGGATTCAAATGTAACTATTGTAAAGGATATTGTTTCTTCCCAGCATGTCCAGTGACTTGTGTTAGCAGGACACAAACAAATTTCACGCCACCGATTCGATATGACAAGTGTTTTCCACCTATACGACGTTCATGATTCGTCCACGAGTTGACATCCATAATTTCCAGCGTCAGCTGTTGCATTGTGTGTTCACAAGTTTCTGAAGCAGGATGCTGGTAGTGAGCAAGGAAAATATTGTTCCAGTTAGCTTTTCTGCTAGTCAATAATGGTGGATGAGAGAGAACTTGATTCAAGTCCTCTAACTTTGTTATATCTAAACTTATCATAATCAGCTCTTGTGGATATTCGTAGCTAAAGCGAGTTGAAAAAAGCTATGTAAATTTCAGTCCATTAAAATTAACTTTACTATTAGCACGGTAATTAATTTACGCACAAACAAAAGTTTGTGCATCAGAGGTTATTTAGAAAGTAAAAATAAAATTGCTTTAGGGTGTGTTAGAGTGAAGCCTTAACACACCCTGCTTAGAGATTTACTTTATAAATAATGTCTGATTATAAATTTAACTTAACGTCCTACTAGCCTATCCCGCAAATGCTTAATTTTATCCCGTAACTTTGCCGCTTCTTCAAACTCTAGTTTCTTCGCCGCTTCTTTCATCTGCGCTTCCAATTGAGTAATCAACTCTGGAATATTTTCTAACGGCAACTCATCTATATGTTCATCAACTGTTTCTAAATCCTGAGCATTCAACCTTCGTGATACTTCCAAAAAAGACAAAATTGCGTTACTTGATTTCTTTACTATCGGCTTGGGTGTAATCCCGTGCATGCGGTTGTATCCCATTTGAATACCACGACGGCGTTCGGTTTCTTCAATAGCTTTAATCATGCTATCGGTAAGGTTATCAGCATACAAAATCGCTTGTCCGCGGACGTGACGCGCTGCTCTGCCAATAGTTTGAATTAAGGAACGTTCCGCACGCAAGAAACCTTCTTTATCTGCATCTAAAATTGCTACCAAAGAAACTTCTGGTAAATCTAAACCTTCCCTTAACAAGTTCACGCCAACCAACACATCAAAATTAGCATCGCGCAAATCTTGGATAATTTCTATCCGTTCAATGGAATTAATTTCGGAATGCAAATACCTAACTCTAATTCCATTTTCTTGGAGGTACTCTGTTAAATCTTCTGCCATGCGTTTAGTTAATGTGGTAATTAACACCCGTTCGTGGCGATCTACCCTATCTTTAATTTCACCCAAAAGATCGTCAATTTGTCCTTCTGTAGGACGGACAATAATTTCCGGGTCAAGTACACCAGTTGGTCGAATAATTTGTTCGACTATATGACCCTCAGAAACTTCTAATTCCCAATCTCCTGGAGTAGCAGAAACAAAAATACATTGGTTTACTTTTGCCCAAAATTCTTCTGCTTTCAAAGGGCGGTTATCAGCAGCGCTAGGTAGGCGAAAACCATGCTCAATTAAAACTTTTTTCCTGGCTTGATCGCCGTTGTACATGCCACGAATTTGTGGTACGGTAACGTGAGATTCATCAATTACTAACAACCAATCTTTAGGAAAATAATCAACTAAACATTCTGGTGGTTCCCCAGCTTTTCTTCCAGCTAGGTGGCGAGAATAGTTTTCAACGCCGTTGCAGTAACCCACTTCGCGCAGCATTTCCAAGTCGTAGCGCGTACGCTGATCAATTCGTTGCGCTTCTAATAATTTCCCAGCTGATTCTAATTCAGCTTTGCGTTGTTTTAATTCTCGGGCGATCGCATCACAAGCTTCTTCCAACCTTTCTTCTGGAGTTACAAAGTGGCGTGCTGGATAGATATTCACCGCTTGCAAACTCTGGAGTATTTCGCCCGTCACCGGATCGACGTAACGAATTGCGTCGATTTCATCACCGAAGAACTCGATGCGAATAATGCGGTCTTCGTACGCCGGTCCAATTTCTAGCACATCACCCCGGACGCGAAAACGTCCCCGACCTATTTCTAGGTCGTTACGGCTGTATTGCACTGATGCTAAATCTCGTAAAATCTGTCGTTGATTCACTTCCATTCCTACTCGGAAAGGGATTGCAGCTTTAAGGTATTCTGCAGGAATTCCCAAACCGTAGATACAGCTAATTGATGCAACAACGATAACATCACGGCGTTCAAACAGCGATCGCGTCGCTGAGTGTCGCAACATATCTATTTCGTCGTTAATTGAAGCAGTTTTTTCAATATATGTATCGGTGACAGGAATATATGCTTCTGGCTGGTAGTAATCGTAGTAACTCACAAAATACTCTACAGCATTGTTAGGGAAGAACTCTCGTAACTCATTACAAAGCTGTGCAGCGAGAGTTTTGTTGTGGGCCAGCACCAGTGTAGGTTTACCAATTTTCTCGATCGCTGATGCGATTGTAAATGTCTTCCCAGTTCCCGTTGCTCCCAGTAATGTTTGATAACGATTACCAGCTTGGATGCTAGCAACTAATTGTGCGATCGCTTGTGGCTGATCGCCAGTCGGACTGAAGGGTGCTTGAAGACAAAATGCTGTCATACGGTTTTGCTGTGAATAACCTATCTCATGGTAACGAATGTAGGTTTAGAGCAAAGCGCACCATATACCTGATTTTGCCAACTTTGCCAATACTTCTAAAAAATAATTTATCTTAATTGACAATTTATTTTTACTTATGTATAGATTTTAAATAAACATATACATATACAATAATTTTTAAAGTTAAACTTTGATATATAAGAAAAACTTCATTTCTCAAAATTATTGTGATAATCGCTTAACAATACTAGAGGTCCTTGGTTATGACTATCAGCAGCAATGGCAAAGGAGTCAGTCCTCGCCAAAAGCGTGCCAAATTAAAGGGGGAAACTACTGTGGAAGTCGAAAACAACCAAAGTCAAAACTCAAATACAGATCAAGCAAATAATATGCCAGTGCAGCTAGAATCATCAGACAAGCTAGAAATCAGCGATACACTCGCTGTTTCTGGAGTGCGTCCCATCGCTGCTAGTGACTTGCAAATTGCAGAGACAGTTTCAATTTCTGGTCTACGTCCCATTGGCACCAGTAGCTTGCAGGTTGTAGAAACAATGAACATTATGGGTGTGCGCCCCATTGCTGCAAACACTATGCATGTAGTTGACACTATTAACCTATCTGGAATTCGCCCGATCGCCTCCAGTTCCCTAGTAATTTCTGAAACTTACTCTGTCATGGGCAACCGTCCAGTAGCATCAAATATTATTGATGATTCTCAATCTCTGATGGGTTTTCTTGATTAGATGAAACCATAATACTCGTAAATTTATTAACCCGGTTTCTCAAGCAAACCGGGTTTTTTTGATGAGAGCATGCCTTAAAAGTATCAGACCTCCTGTAGCTTCATAAACCCCCCTTAGACAGATTTTCATATTCTCTTAAACTCCCCGTGTGTATTGAGGAACTTTCTTGGGGAAAGGGTGAGGGGGTCTAACAGGATAGAAAACACGTCCTAGTCTCGAAAAAGGAGAACAATCTTCTTTAATTCCCCTTTGGGAAGGGGAATTTAGGGATATATATTTTGTTACTTTTTGATCTTTGGTGATTTAATACTAACTCTTGAAATGGTGAATTTATGAGCATATGTTTATGCCCAAAGATAGGATATTTATTAAAACTAACCTCTACTAGCTATTGCCTATTGCTATTTTTCTCTCTCTTTTAGCATAGTAATTAATGTACCTGCCGGGAGAAGCTTGTAGTAAAAAATATAGACTAACTTAATAAGCATCAACACAAAAAATCAAAGTTAACTAACAACTTTGATGCTTGCATGAAATCAGGGGTAACAAAATGGGTTTAGAAGATAAAGCAAAAGCTACAGCTAAAAATGTAGAAGGTAAAGCTCAAGAAGCATGGGGAAATGTTACTGGCGATCCACAAGATAAAGCAGAAGGAAAAGCTAAACAAGCAGAAAGTGAAGTACGTCACGCTGTTGAAGACGTAAAAGATAATGTCAAGAGAAAGCTTGACTAAAACTACATTTTTGGCAGCGTATCCACAAAATTATTGCGGGTGCATTCTATTTTAGTGAAGAACTACCCGAATTATAAATAAACGCACGAAAAAAAAGGCGGTTTCTGAGAAGTCCGCTGCAGCGGACTTCTGATTGACTGCCATATTTGTCGGTAATAAGGCATAAATTTACTAACTTTAATTTAGTGAATTTTGGTTCTTCACCATTTTTTTTGAGGAGGCGACATTAATGAGTCTGCTACAGCAGAGCCGCAAAATTTTGACGGCTTTTGTTTTAACTTTAGTCCTGACGATTACAACTGCTTGTGGTGGTAACGTTACTCAAGTTGACCGCACTACACCTCCACCAGGAGTTAGTCGGGATGTGACTTATTCACAATTAGAGCGAGGAAATACCGCTGCAGGACAAAGTTTTGGTGACTGGGTTGTGCAAACATCTCAGGGGTTAATTAAAGATGCTTATGTACGCGATAACAACAAGTTAGGTGTTGTTATTTCCCCACAGGTTCGTCCAAATGAAGTACGTCCTTTAGCAAGATCCCTCGTTGAAGGTTTTCGCAAGAATTTCCCCAATCAAGACTTAACAGTTTTAGTATATGCACCCGACAAACAACTGATTTTGACAGCTAGGTATGATGTCCAAAGCAGGCAAATTCAGTATAGCTAATGGTTAGTAGTTAGTAGTTAGTGGTTAGTAGTTAGTGGTTATTGGAAAAAACTAACTGCCAACAATTAGCAACTAACAACAGTGCAAAAAAGGAGATTAGTACAGTGACTAGCAGTGAAGAGTACAAACGCCAAATCATGAGAGATTTGGCTCAAGGGAATGTTGAATCGCTAGATAATGTTCCTAGCGATCCATCACAGGAGTATCAAAACTTTGATGATTTCGCTCAACGTACTACGTTGGATCAACGTCGTCAAATGTTTGAACGGTCTTTACATCCAGACCGCATTCCCGCTAGCCAAATGGAACCGGAACTACAAAAGGCGATCGCCAATATTAAACCTAATGAACGTGATGATGTAGCCCGCGCCTTTTTTAAACACCTCAAACAAAGAGGACTAGACGAGCGTCATCTAGAGCAACAGCTTGGTCTTTCTACGCGCAACCCCAACCGCATGAGTGCTGATGATGTTAGCAGGCTGGCGTCCTTTGCTTATCACAACCACCCTGACATTTTTCGAGAAGTGCTAGCAGAACAACCAGCTATTATCAAGTTTCTCAGCAATCCGATTGTGGGAGCTATTTTGGGATTTGCGGCCGCCAAGTGGTTAGGTGGTCGTAACAAATAAATCTTGAGTGTTGAGTGCTAAACAAAAAACGAGGGTTGCAATTTATACCCCCGTTTTTGCTTTTGCACAGACATGTCCGCCACATCAGAGTTTTGTAATATACTCACATATCTTTTTCTCCTCGAGAAGATGGGCCGGTGCGCAGATACCAAAAGAAATCCCCAAGCCTTCATACAAACGCACGCAATGCAATCTCAAGGTAGAGTACCCAGAGGGTGCAAGAGCTTAGAACTTTTTAGTAACTTGGCTACTAGTAGCTTAACTGTCTTGATTGCATAGTAATATTACTGCTGCTATTTTAAGCAGCATTTATTTTTTGAGAGGAAACAGTATCTGTTTACATATAAATGGTCATAGGTTTACATAATCTTTACAGAATCAATAAATACACAATATTGTTAAAACCCATATGAAATCAAGATTTCATCAAAATTAGATGCTTGCTTATATGATTTCGTAATTTAAAATTACGATAAAGACTAAGTAGTAGTAATTGATTTATTTAACTTAACTCGTAAAAATTATCACGGTGCTTCTGAAAAAAGATTACCTCAAATATTGTTAGATACTGTTAGTACTTAAAAGAGCAGAGCAAATCAAAAATGTCAATTATTTTCAATAACTTTTTCCTATGTGTAACACGCTGAGCGATCGCTGAGAGCTTGCACCATTCTATTGCCAGAACCTCCGGTCTGATTCTCGTCACCAAATTTAACCTGGCAACGAGGGTTTGGAGGATAGGCCTGCATTGATGCAAGGTGTGACAGAGGGGTATTGATGTGCAATTGCATTGACGTGCGAATGTAATTTCACTCCAGGGAAAGTCTACCGCTAACTTTTACCTGTTTTGAGGAGTGAGCTTAATGACAAGATTTCAAATCAGAAACAAGCTACGCCAAGCTTGTTCTGAGGCAAAATATGCCACTTTGGAAACATTTGGTATTGGGCAAGTAAGTGTAATTACAAGTGGCTCGAGATTCGGCATACGCATAACACTGTCTCTTATACACATCT
>JANZYY010000155.1 GCA_026419705.1 Fischerella sp. | reverse complement strand
CAAGTCTGAAACTGGCAACTGCTGCAGTCATCAGTACACCCTTAACTCTACTTGGATTAGTCAATAATGCAGATGCTGCTATTATTAGCAACGGAACTATTCAGTTAGGAGTGAATCAAGAAGGTCATCTGAATGTTCCTGGTGGTACTCCATCCTCTGGAAGTGGAACCACTAGCGTTGGTTTGAGATTTTTACCAACAAATGCTGATGGTACTGCTCCGGGATGCCTTTGTGAAGGCTGGGGTGTGGCTGATGCTGAGAGTGGAAT
>JANZYY010000154.1 GCA_026419705.1 Fischerella sp. | reverse complement strand
GCTGAAGATTACCACCATTGGCTTGCCAAAGCTGCAACCCGCAAGCCCACACCTGCATCAAATCAGGCAGCATCTGAATATGCCCAAGCTGCAACTCAGTCATCCCCATCCGCTTGGGCAACAGTCGCCCCTGCCGAACCTCCTCTAGTCAATTATCCTGGTTAAAAGGAAACAAAGCGATGACGAATATTTCCATCGAAAGCATCGGTATCGCAGCTGCACAATCTCACCACGACAGTTCCAACGACTGGAAGCGATACTTCAGCTTTAGCACTGACCACAAAGTCATTGGTATTCAGTATCTTGTTACCTCGTTCATATTTTTTCTCGTCGGCGGTATATTTGCGATGGTGCTGCGAGGGGAATTAATTACACCCGAAGCAGATTTAGTCGATCGCACCACGTACAACGGTATGTTCACCATGCATGGCACAGTCATGCTATTCTTGTGGACATTCCCATCACTGGTAGGCCTAGCCAACTATCTCGTACCACTAATGATTGGCGCACGCGACATGGCATTTCCCCGCCTCAACGCTGCCGCCTTTTGGATGGTGCCGGTAGTCGGAATTCTATTGATGGTTAGCTTTTTTGTCCCTGGCGGCCCAGCCCAAGCAGGTTGGTGGTCTTACCCGCCAGTTAGTCTTCAAAACCCCACAGGTAACTTGATTAATGGTCAAGTAATCTGGCTATTGGCAGTGGCAATTTCCGGCGTATCCTCAATTATGGGGGCAGTTAATTTTGTCACCACCATAGTCAAGATGCGTGCACCGGGCATGACTTTCTTCCGGATGCCCTTATTTGTTTGGGCAGTATTCAGCGCTCAGATTATCCAACTTTTCGGACTCCCAGCACTGACAGCAGGCGCGGTGATGCTGCTACTCGACCTCACAGTTGGTACGGGTTTCTTTAATCCCGCCAACGGAGGAAATCCAGTCATGTTCCAGCATTACTTTTGGTTCTACTCCCATCCTGCCGTGTATGTGATTATTCTACCCATCTTCGGTATTTTCTCGGAAATATTCCCGGTTTATGCCCGCAAACCCCTATTTGGTTATAAAGTAGTTGCCGTTTCCTCACTCCTGATTGCTGTTGTCAGCGCCATTGTCTGGGTACACCACATGTACGTCAGTGGTACCCCTGGCTGGATGCGGATGATTTTCATGCTGACAACGATGTTTGTATCTGTACCTACTGGTATTAAGGTGTTTGCCTGGGTAGCGACGATTTGGGGCGGTAGAATGCGGTTAACTACACCCATGCTGTTTGCCCTAGGTGGATTGGTTTTGTTCGTCTTTGCAGGCATTACAGGCATCATGCTTTCCTCCGTACCTGTTGATGTTCACGTCAACAATACCTACTTTGTTGTTGGTCACTTTCACTATGTTCTGTATGGTACGGTGACGATGGGAATGTATGCAGCCATCTATCATTGGTTCCCCAAGATGACCGGACGGATGTACTACGAAGGTTTGGGCAAACTACACTTCTGGTTAGCATTCATCGGCACCAACCTCAACTTCTTCCCCATGCATCCCTTAGGATTGCAAGGAATGTTGCGTAGAGTCTCTTCCTACGCACCAGAGTATGAATTATGGAATATTGTTGCTAGTCTTGGCGCATTTCTATTAGGTATGTCTACGTTACCCTTTATTCTCAACATGATTGGTGCTTGGATGGGCGGCGAGAAAGCACCAGATAACCCCTGGCAGGCTATTGGACTGGAATGGGAAGTTTCTTCACCGCCTCCTGTAGAAAACTTTGAAGAAATTCCTGTTGTTGTCAGCGCACCTTATGGTTATGGCAAGTCGGAACCATTAGTTGCTCAAGCTCATACACAGAAGTATTTGTCTGCTGAGCCAACTTTAACAGGTGTAGAATAACGCGGCCAGATCTTTGTGTCTTTGTGTCTACCCTGCGGTCAGCCGCTGCGCGTCTATGTGGTGAAAAAGTAATGATTGAACCACCAAGACACTAAGACACGAAGTTAAAAAGCTCAAGAATGAGCATGAATTTCCACATCACGCTTCAGCAAAGCTGTCACAGCTTGCAAATAAAGGAGAATTCAAGCATGGACGGTTATATGATTTCAGAGGAGTTGCAATTACATCAGACAGAGCATGTTCACGACGAAGAAGGCAATAAGATGTTTGGCTTCGTTGTGTTTCTGCTATCTGAAAGTGTTATTTTTCTCAGCTTTTTCGCAGGATATATTGTCTATAAAACAACAACTCCCAACTGGCTGCCACCTGGTATTGAAGGATTAGAGGTTGTAGCGCCTGCAATTAATACAGTAGTTCTTGTTGCTAGTAGCTTTGTTATTTACTTGGCAGAACGTGCTCTTGGACGTCGCAATTTATGGGGTTTTCGCCTGTATCTGTTGGCAACGATCGCGATGGGAAGTTACTTTTTGTTTGGACAGGCAATAGAATGGAATAGTCTGGAATTTGGCTTTACTTCTGGTGCATTTGGTGGGATGTTTTACCTGCTCACTGGTTTCCACGGTTTGCACGTTCTTACAGGTATTCTATTGCAGTTGATTATTTTTGTGCGTTCGTTTATTCCAGGTAATTATGATTCAGGTCATTTTGGTGTGAATGCTACTTCACTGTTTTGGCATTTTGTTGATGTGATTTGGATTATTTTGTTTGTTCTGATCTATGTATGGCAGTAATGTTTTTTTAAGGTTTCCGAGTTTAATTCGTTACGAATTTGTGCAATGTTTTACTAAGGGGGAAAATGAGGAGGATAAGGGGACACTCCTACACGGTGACAGGTCGAGAGTTTCCGATCGTTTCTCTGCGTCAACGTGTTAACAGAGGCGTCACCGCCTCCCAATACTGCCGTGTCCTCCTTGTTCTTCAACTGAATCGGTGTTCTAGACCCTCGATAGATCTGCTTGGACTTGTTGGGGTGGAAACCAAGGTGTCAAAACAGGCTCTGGGGATATATCATTGTTATCCTGCCCAACCATATCTGCATAGAGTGGTTGTCGGTGAGCGAACTCGCAGGCAACGGGTGGAGCACTGGTGCGAACAAAAGGTGTTTGGGTCGGCTCGTCTTTAGCATCATAGTCAGGCAGTTGACTTTGGGGATGCACGTAGGTATGGGTTTGGGGATCGTAAGCCATCACTTCGCCCGTCTCGATGTAGTAAATCCAGGCGTAAATATGGAGTTTACCCTGATACAGCTTGGAGTGGACTGATGGATAGGTCTTCAAATTTTCGATTTGCGTCAGTACATTCTCCGCGACGGCAATTTCTAACAGTTCTTCATCTGTATAGTTTTTGTAGCTATCTTTTACGAGTCTGCGAGTTGCTTCCGGGTGCTTGAGCCAGTTATACACTAGGGGCATATCTTCCTGAAGCTTGTTAAGCTGCAGCAACCCCTTCATTGCACCGCACTGGGAGTGACCGCAGACGATGATTTGCTCTATACCCAATGCTTGAATAGCATATTCAATCGTTGCTCCTTCGCCCCCATTAGTTGCTCCATAAGGCGGGATGATGTTTCCAGCATTGCGAACGATAAATAGCTCACCTATTTCTGTTTGGGTAAGTAGGTTAGGGTCAATCCGGGAGTCAGAACAAGTAATGAACATTACTCTTGGCTTCTGACCATGAGCCAGTTGTGCTAATAAGTCCCGATGGGCAGGAACGTAATTTGCCCGAAATTCTTGCAAACCTTTAAGTAATTTCTTCATCGCTTAAAACTCCTCAGCTGTGTTTGCTTTGAGAAATGTAGTGCGGACGTTTTGCGAGCAAGGACTCTGCCTGCACTACTATTTTGGAGTGTGACACTAGGTATTACATTAGATAAGTGACGGTGACAAACTCGAAACACAAATGTGACAAAATCGGAAAAAGCAGGTATTTTTGCAGGTGCTGTGAACCTGGTACAATCATTCGATTGTCAAATTAGCAACCAAAACCTATTTAAAAAAGCAATGTCTAAAAATTAAAGATCAAATCCAACATCTCACCAACTTTAGGTAAATTTTTACTTACCGGAATTCTTTCGGTTGACAAATTTCACGTAGCCATTAGGGGTATTCAGCACTTTTGTAGATCGCAAAAATAGAGGCTCCATCTTATACTAGACAAGCTAGACAAGACAGAACCTCTTAATGTGCGTGACCAGCTAGAAGCTAAGTGCACTAAAGTTCAAATTTCTACACCATATTTTTTAGCGATTTGACCAAGTTGTTCAAACTGTTCTTGTGAAGCTTGAATTAATTTCTCTTCTGGAGACAGTTCATTTTTTTGGCCTTTAGGAACTAAATACCTAACGTAAAGAGAAATAAAATCAACTATAGCTGCTATACCAGGCAAAGCGTGGTTGTCAGCTTGCTTTCCTGCTACCAAAATCGCCATACTTCCTTCAATCGATTTCCTGGTGGCTTCCACAAATTGACCGACAAGTTCGTTGATATAGTCTACTGCTGCCAGGTTCTCTAACTTCATTAAATCTGGATTAAATTCGTATCCCGCTGCTGTTGCTTGTTCTAGAACACACCATTGTGTGAACTCTCGCAGTACCGCTTCGGGAAGTCCAGAAAGATACTTGTGCAATTCTAAATCAGACACTAGCTTACCTTGTAAATTTCAGTTTTCTTTGTGTCTTGGTGTCTACCCTGCGGTCAGCCGCTGCGCGTCTATGTGGTTCAGAAATTAATTTTATTAACCACCAAGACACTAAGACTCCAAGTTAAAAGCAGATTATGCCGTGCGAAAACGTGCCAGTTCTTTGCCTGTTTTGGCATCATGGGCATGAACGGTACACACTAAGCAAGAATCAAATGACCGTGCTACATGACCTACTTCCACCGGATCGGTTGGGTCAGCAATAGGTGTACCAATCAAAGCTTCTTCAATTGGACCGCGTTTTCCTTCAGCATCACGGGGTCCAACGTTCCAAGTAGTTGGCGCGATGACCTGGTAATTCTTAATCTTGCTGTCTTCTATTTCTACCCAGTGACAGAGTGAACCTCGCGCTGCTTCTGTTGCACCCCAACCGCGTCCGTCTTTTTCTTTCGGTTGGATGTACCAGGGTTCATTTAGTTTGAACTCGCGCAGGCAGCGTTCAGCTTGGCGATATAACTTGACAATTTCATGAACACGTGCTAGCTGGCGCACATGCACGCTGGGACCGCCCATACGCTTGAAGACATCCAGGATAAATCCGTCGTAGTGCTGCCAAGATTCACCATGTTTTCCACCTGCTACTAATTGCCGTGCTAAAGGACCGGCTTCCAAGCGTCCGTATTCGATGTGGCGTACTGCTGTTGACCAAGAATAGGAGTTATTGAAGTCTTTGCTATTGTTTTGGGTGGGTTTAGTAGTACGGTCAAAGGGGTGAACATCTCCTGTGCCTTCGTCATACCAAGAGTGAGTGGTATTTTCGCGGGCAAAGGTATGATCCATCAAGACATGAGTGTCGGTATAACTGTCATATACGCCACTCTTCATGATCGTGGCAGCATTCCGCCCTGCCATTGTTGGCTTCTGGTATCTATCTTCATGAGGTAGATATCCCCAAGTGACGTATTTACCTACACCAGCGCCAAATTTATCGAGACCGATATCTAAACCCATGCGCCAATAGAAACCTAGGTCAGACTGGCGATGGTTGCGGTTTTCATGTAACCAGGCCATGAAGTCATCATAGGTCTGGATTTGTTCGTAACGTTCCAGCGAACAACCCAACCACACTGGTTCTAACCAGTTGGTGCGAAAGTATTCCAGAATTGACCAGGCGCGGGTAATGTCTGTTAAGGTAGGGGCGCACATCACGCCACCAGGAACCATGTAGCTAGAATGGGGCCATTGACCACCCAAGAGGGCGTAAATTTCCACAGGTTTAGCAGAAATGGTGACACCGATTTCGTAATGTTTACCAGTGAAAGCTGCAAAACGTCTGACAGCTTCTTGATAGTAGCGGCTATGCTGGTATTTTTTGTTAGTTAGGTCAATGGCAAATAGACCGTAAAAATAGCGAGGTATACTTTGGATTGTTTCGACTATTTGACCGAGATTTCTGGCTAAAATCGCATTGCGCGGAACTTCTGTTTCCCAAGCGGTATCTAATGCCCAAGAGGCGCAAGTGAGGTGAGAACCGCCGCAAATACCGCAGATACGAGGTGTGACAATTAATCCAGCTTGGGGGTCTTTGCCACGCAGAATGACTTCAAATCCTCGGAAAAGTTCGGCATGAGTCCAGGCGTTGACTACGTAGCCATCTTCGATTTCGACTCGTACATCTAGATCACCCTCCACTCTCCCGACGGGCGAGATGTCTAATGTTTGAATACCCATAATGTTTTGTTGGTGGTTAGTAGTTAGTAGTTAGTAGTTAGTAGTTAGTAGTTAGTAGTTAGTAGTTAGTAGTTAGTAGTTAGTTGATATTCCTTCACCACTAACCACTAGCCACTAACCACTAACCATTAACCATTAACTAAACTAAGAAAAAGTCTTCCTCTGCCCAAGCAGGTGCAGCGTCTTTTGCGACGAGGGTGAGTAAGGCGTAGTCTTTGTTCTTCACTCCTGGCGGTAATTCTTTGGGAACTCCCATCACGGTTTGAGTCTTAAATACAGTTCCCGGTTTGAGATCGTAGAAGGGGAATTCTGGTTCGGTACAACCCAAACAAGGCATTCCAGCACGAGTTTTGGATGAAACGCGGTTCCACAAGATGCGGTTGCAGGAAGAATGAGTCATGGGGCCGCGACAACCCAAGTCGTAAAACAGGCAACCTTTACGCTGACCAAATTCGGCGGTGGTTGCTTTATAGGCAAAGTGGATGTTGCGAGTACAACCTGTTTGAGTAAAGGTTTTGAAGAAGGTTTGGGGACGATGGAGTTCGTCAAGGGTGATGTCGCTGATGCGATCGGTGGCGATCGCCACTAATATCTGCGTTATCCAGTCGGGATGGGCGGGACATCCAGGAATATTAATTACGGGCAATCCTGCTTTAGAAAGGTAATTTGCCCCTAAAAAACCGCCTTTTTGGCGCTTGAGAAATTGTAAACCTTGGGATTCACTGGGATTGGGTGCCATGGCGGGAATCCCACCCCAGGTCGCACAGTCACCCACAGCAACCACGAATTTAGCAACTTTCGCTAAGTCGTTCACCCAATTTTTCATCGGACGGTGGGCGAAACGATTCCATTCTCCCGTACCGTTGGGAGCATTAACTACTGTACCTTCAAATACCAAAATATCTAGAGGTATTTTGCCGAGGACACAATCCCACAGCGTTGCTTGGAGATTATCCCCTAGTTCCAATCCCAAGGAGGGATGCCATACTAAGTTGATGCCAAAGTCAGAAATTAAATCGCAGACAGTTGGTTCTTCGGCATTTAAAAATGACATAGTGTTGCCGGAACAGGCACCACCCTGTAGCCATAATACATTAATCATTGAGTGCGTATTTGTAGTGTTGACAATAGAAATAGACTTCTTACAGAATTCAGGTAAAGATAAAAGAAAGAATTTTACCTACCCATTCTTTGCCCTTTTTGCTGACCGAAGGCTATTAACGAGGCTTGTAAAGTTCTACCCGCAAATTATCCAAATATTTTTATTTCCAATTGTATCTGCTTGAAAAAAAATTAAAGTATTCCAGAAAACTAAATCAACGAGCATCAACTATTTTTTTAGTAATTCTAAATACAAAATATTTAATTTGTATAAAGTATCATGATATGATATTCAGTATCGCTCCTGACTTAGAATGAAAAGAAAGTTTTCAATAAGTGATTTTAGCTCAAAAATTAACATTCAAATACACTCAATTTAGTCGTTATTTTAACATATTTATAGCTTTTAAAGCTTCACTTTAGCAGTGAAATTAACATAAAATATAAGTATAGTATGCCGAGAGTTTTACGGAAAATCAAAAATATTAACAAATATTAATAGAATTGTAATAGAATTATGATGACATCAAGAATGAAGTCTATTAACTAGAATTTTGATGATAGACTGATTTATATTAGTGAAGGTTGTGAATGGTTAGTGGTTGGCGATCGAGAATCAATAACTATTGATTCCTACCCAGTTGAATTGAAAATACTTGGTGTCTTAGTGCCTTGTTGGTTTAAGATTTTTAATCACCAAGATACCAGGTCACAAAAAATTCCGCCTTATTACTTGTAACTCCACACATCCCAAGAATGGAAATAAGGAGTAGGGGTTAGATTTTGTTAGTTGTTGGTTAGAAGAAATAACTACCAACCAATATAGAGACGTGCCATGACACGTCTCTACAACAACCGACTAATAACAAATAAGGAGAAGAAATCATGACAGATATACTCACAAACTTAGCAGTTGGTGATATCAACTTGCTAACAGGAACAATTTTATTATTAATAGCAACTGGATTTTCTTTAGTAGGTGGCGCAATTGGCGGAATGCTTTTAGCTGGAGAAGAATTAGGCTATAATTTTGCTGCCATGCTTGGTGGTTTATTTAGTCCTGCTGCTGTGGTTCCTGCAATACTATTAGGATTGCTGTTGCTGAATTTATGTCCTAAATTTTAGGAGGAATCATGTTAGAAATAGCCTGGTTTTCCACTAAGTTATTTTTTAAAGGCAAGCTCATACGCGATCCAAAGTACTTTTGGCAGCAAACCAGTATTGGTGCTGGCATAGGTTTAGTACTACTAATTTTACCTTTATTCTTGAAATTTCCGTTGTGGCTGGCAGTGGTAGCATCCAGTTTAACAACAGGTACATTAATGCCGTTTCTGCTTAGAGACTTCAAGATGAAGTGAATAATTAGTTGTTAGTTGTTGGTTGATAGTTTTATCCTTATTTTATAGAACTTAACGACGGTTGCTGTTTTGGGTTGGGGTCGCGCATTCCCATACATAACCTTCTGTTTCCTGTTCCCTTTTATTCCAACTAACGATCAACAACCAACAAACAAAAAATTTTCAACCATCAACAAATATCTAATGACTAACCTTGAGGAATTAATACAAGAAATTAGTCGTTTTGAAGCGATAATATCCGAATGGGATGAAAGCAAAAGGTGTGTAGCCATAGGATTGAAACGGGCAATCGAAGACTTGCATAAAGAAGCGTTAACCCGCCTAATTAAAAGTGTCAAAAAAGAATCAATGCCAGCTTTGCGCAATGCCGTTAAAGATGAAATAGTCTACGGCATTTTGCTTTATCACGAACTAGTAAAACCGCCAACACCATCTTTAACACAACGTGTTCAACAAGCATTGGATGAAGTTCGTCCTGGTTTAAAAAGCCATAATGGTGATGTGGAGTTAGTAGCAGTGAAAGAGCCGGATACAGTAGAAGTGAGATTGATTGGCACTTGTAGTCATTGTCCGGCTTCCACGTTAACCTTATCTCAAGGAATTGAACAGGCGATTAAGGCATACTGTCCAGAAATTAATAATGTTATCGCAGTCGGGTAATTCTTGAGTAGTTAAACTTACTATGAATTAATTCTTGATCGATAATGGGTAATGGAGAATAAAACTATCTCTTCCCCAATTAGCTCAGTACGTCTATGTTCGTATGATTAAGAATTATCTGCCTTTGTACCGATAAACAGGGAATTAAGGGGTGAAACTCTGTGAAGCATGACTAATGAAGAAATTAGAGTTCGCGGTACTGTTCAAGGAGTAGGATTTCGTCCTACTGTTTATCGACTGGCGAAAGCTTGTGGATTGTGCGGTGATGTTTGTAATGACGGTGAAGGCGTCTTAATTCGCGTATCTGGGACTGATACAGCTATAGAAGAATTTGTGAAAAGATTGCAACAAGAATGTCCTCCGTTAGCAAGAATTAATGAACTAACACGTAAGCGCTGTGATGGAGAATTTTCTTTCAATGATTTTGTGATTTCTCACAGTGTGAGTAGTGCGGTGAAAACAGAAATAGCACCCGATGCTGCGACTTGTCCGCAATGCCAACAAGAAATCTTTGACTTCTATAGCCGCTGGTATCGCTATCCCTTCACTAATTGTACGCATTGCGGTCCCCGCCTGAGTATTATTCGTACCATTCCTTATGACCGTTGCAACACTAGCATGGCTGCGTTTTCCATGTGTCTGGAGTGCGCTAAAGAATATAATGATGTTGAAAATCGTCGTTTTCATGCCCAACCTATAGCTTGTCATG
>JANZYY010000153.1:255-10143 GCA_026419705.1 Fischerella sp. | reverse complement strand
TTACTACACTGCTCGGCAAGTACCCCCAAGCTTCTGACTATTGCTACTCCTGCATTTACCAAAGCAGCAAATTGACGAGAAAAAACTGCTTTATCTTTAACAGAAACTTTGACCAATGATGTCTGAAATTTTTTCAGATCAAAGCCTTGAAATTTTTTTAGTTCTTGAACAACCAAACCCTGTTGTCTGAGGTTCGTACGCGCTTGTGCTAAATTTTCCGCAACAATTTTTTCGGTTCTTGATTTTCCTTGTGAATCTCGAACACGAGCAACGAATGTAGGCATTTTCTCTATCCGTGTGCAAGTTTGCTATTAGTAGTTATCAGTTGTTGGTTATCTAGTTATTTGGAAATTATCAACAAAATCCAAACAACAACTAACTACCAACAAACAACTCATTTTTAATGTGCTTTTAAAGCCATACCAGCACCAACTTTCGTAGCGTTAGGTGGTGGCGCAGCAGCACCGATGAGACGTTGCACTTCATCTGGCTTAGAAGTCTTAGACATTGCTGCTTCAAAAGAGATAATTCCTGCTTTATAAAAATCAGCTAGAACTTTCTCCAAAGTTTGCATTCCTAATTTACCACCAGTTTGAATAGCCGAGTAAATTTGTGCTGTTTTGCCTTCACGAATTAAGTTGGCAATAGCCGGAGTAACAACCATAATTTCCTGTGCCATTACCCGACCAAATTCACCTGGTTTGGGATTCTTTTTCGGAACCAAAGTTTGGCTAAATACCGCAACGAGCGAGTTAGATAATTGTACTCGCACCTGAGTTTGTTTTTCAGGGGGGAAAACATCGATGATCCGGTCAACTGTCTGCGCTGCTGAACTAGTGTGTAAAGTGCCAAATACTAGGTGTCCCGTTTCTGCGGCGGAAATCGCTAAAGAAATTGTTTCTAAGTCCCGCATTTCTCCCACCAAGATAATATCCGGATCTTCCCGCAATGCAGCTTTCAAAGCATTGGCAAAGCTCTTGGTATCTTCACCCAATTGTCTTTGATGAATCAGACTTTTGATTGGTTCATAAACAAACTCTATTGGGTCTTCTACCGTCAAAATATGTTCTGCGCGTGTGCGGTTAATCAAATCGATCATTGCTGCTAGAGTAGTTGTCTTACCAGAACCCGTTGGACCCGTAACTAAAATCAGTCCTCGGGGTTTTTCTGACATTTCTCGCACTACATCAGGTAGACCTAATTTTTCAAAGTTAGGAATCTTAGAACTTAATGCCCGCAAGCAAGCAGCGTAGGTACCGCGCTCTTTGTAAACATTGACGCGGAAACGTGCTAATCCCTTTACACCATAAGAACAATCTAACTCCCAAGTCTGCTCTAATGTTTTGCGTTGGGAGTTATTGAGCATGCTAAAAATCAACCTTTGACACTGGTCGCTAGACAAAGGCCGATCGCCGATGGGGGTGAGTTTACCACTGATGCGGAAATAAGGAGGTAAACCAGCGGATAAATGCATATCCGAGCCACCCATTTCAATCATTTGCTCCATTAAATCTTCAATCATCATTTCCATAGTTTTGTTTCCTTTGTTGGTGGTTGGTTGTTAGTGGTTGATTGTTGGTGGTTGGTTGTTAGTTGTTTTAAATAACAAACAACAGCCACTGACTAATCTTGAAATCGTGGTGTCATACAGTAAGGACAATCCAACCATTCAGGTTGCAAGCCAGCACTACAAGTTCTGCAAGTAAGACTACTTTTGCGTTTAGCTTTCAACTCAGCTTCTAAACCTGTATCTGTGAAAGTGACCCGTTCTACTTCTTCTAGAGTGGTTGAACCCTGGCGCACTAAATCTAAACTGTACGCCAGCAAGGTTTTCATACCCTCTTCAACTGCTACCTCTTTGATACGTTCTGTTGGTGCTTCTTCATTAATGAGGGTTTGTAGATTTTCACTCATTCGCATTACCTCATAAACACCGCAGCGTCCTTTGTAGCCGACGCCATTACAGGTTGGACAGATATGACCTTTGCCGGCTTTGGCTTCTTGAATTTGCTCTGTGGTGAGAGTGTTGGCTTTGTAGAAAGTTACTCCTACTTCTTGGGAAGCTGACAAACCATAACGAGCGAGTTCTTCCACTGTGGGAGTATAGGGAATACGACAATCAGGACATACACGCCGTACCAAACGTTGTGCTAAAACGCCGATCAGTGAGCTAGAAATCATGAAAGGTTCAATGCCCATTTCTCCCAAACGAGCGATCGCACCAGGCGCATCATTGGTGTGCAATGTAGTTAAGACTAAATGTCCTGTTAATGCCGCTTCAATAGCTGTTTTTGCCGTTTCCTTGTCTCGTGTCTCACCTACCAGCAGCACATCCGGGTCTTGTCGCAAGAAAGCCCGCAAAGCAGTCGCAAAATCTAACCCTTTTTCCCGAATTACCTGTACTTGAGTGATTCCTGGTAAGCTGTACTCGATTGGATCTTCTACAGTACTGATATTAATTCCAGGATCGTTTCTTTCTGCCAGTGCCGAATACAGCGATGTTGTTTTACCGGAACCTGTAGGGCCTGTTACCAAAATGAGACCAAAAGGACGGCTGACCATTTCCTGGACAATCTGCAAAGTCTCTGAATCGGTGATTAACTTATCCAAACCGAGTTGAGTTGCAGAGTTATCCAAAATCCGCAGTACCACCTTTTCACCGTAGCGACTAGGCAAGGTATTAACGCGGAAGTCTACCTTACGCCCCTCGAACATTCGCCGGATGCGTCCATCTTGGGGTAAACGTCGTTCGGCAATATCTAGATTGGCGATGATCTTAAATCGAGCAGTAACAGCAGGAATGATTTTTTTCGGCAGAGGGTCAAAAGCCTGACGCAATACCCCATCCTTGCGAAAGCGAATGCGCAGGTTTTCTTCTTGGGGTTCAATGTGAATATCAGAAACCTTCTCATGCAGTGCTTTTGCCATGATTCTGTTAACCAGATTGATCACAGGTGCATCTTCTGCACCCTTCATCGCCGCCCCCAAGTCAGCTTCAGCTTCTTCTGGGGCGTCGTCTAGGTTGAGATTTTCTAGATTTTCTAAATCTTGATTGATGTCAGTAAATTTTTCTTGTTCTATATGCTTTTGGCGAACAGCCAAATCATCCAAGTACGAGTTGATCAGCTGCTGGTAATCTTCTTGAGTAATGACCATACGCAGCAATGCCAAGCCTTGCGGGCGCAAGATGCGATTGAGATCGTCCGAAGCTTCTAGATTATCCGGATCGACCATCGCCACCAAAACTGAGGGAGGGTTTTGGTCTTCATATTTTTTCAGTGGTACTAGACGATGACGACGACATATATCTACCGGGATGAGCGTATCAATTAAATTGGCTACCGTTGTGTTGCCTACTGGGCTAATTTCCGGATCTAGGGATTCAACACCGTAAAGTATTTTAAGTTCAAATAACTGCTGCTTCTTATACTGTCTAAGTAAATCTGGTGATAATTGTCGCCCAGATATTGATTCAAGCACTTCTGTTAAAGGTCTGCCCGACTTGCGGCTTTCAATCAGGGCTTGTCTCATTTGGTCGCTATTAACAAACCCAGATTGTACAAGCTTGTTGCCGAAGGGCGAAAATTCTGTTCTAGTAGAGAGAGCGGTACTGCGCCGTTGTGGTGACGAGTATGTCATAAATCAGCTATACATAGCGGAAACCTCTGATGAGAGTATTCCCAAGCTGAAAGTGAGAATTTACATATCCACTAAATAAAATCGAGTCAACAAGTTGTGGCAATAGATTAGCAATTTCCAAGAGATAAATTATGCTGGTTTGTGGGATGGATGGGATAGCTTGCCCCTCAGACCAGACGGGTGGAGACACCCATCCCACAAGAAAATTTGGGATGTTTTTTGATTTGGGAGTCCCTTACTTTCTCATAGTTGTGAGCAAGAGTAATCAAGAAAATAAACTTTTGATAAAAAGATAAAATCTATTTGGGTGGATCTACTGAAAAGAGTTGATATCGCAGGACTTAGGACTAGAAACCAACTGCGATCGCCCAAACAAAAGGAGCCTAAATTTCCACAAGATATATGCCTCTGTGCCAAGGCGCTCAGCATTTGTCAAAATAGATGACGGTGATATCACTTCCAGCAAATGTTAGCAACAAAATACGCCTATTATTGTCAGCCAAAAAAATAGACCTTTTGCAAAAAGCAGCTTTTGCAAGACGGTGGGGCAAAAAAGAGTAAAAGGAAATAAGTTTTCCAATGCCTTTTCACCTTTTCCCAACTTCTATCAGAAGTCCAAAGGCTGTCTGCCTCACAAATTTAATGGCTGCAATATAAAGGTGATTTGCCGTATTCAGCATCTGGGATGAGTACATAGTACATAATGATGGACGAAGATAAACAGGTAAACAATACTAGCAAGCAATTGGGTGAACCAACAGAGGTCAAGCAAGCAATGAACAGTGACTCCCCAGTTCCAATGAATGTTAACGAACCTGGTAGCGAGGTAACAGAACAAGTAGCACCCCAAACTAGCGTACCCGAAGAAACAGTTACGCCCAGTCAAGACAATGGGGTTGCTGCTACAGAGACACAAGCAGTTGACACAGCTGTCATAGCACAAATGAGTCAACAAATTGAGTCTCTCAAAGCGCAGCTAGAGGAGCGTAACACTCAATATATGCGGATCGCGGCAGATTTTGAAAATTACCGCAAACGTACGGTCAAAGAAAAAGAAGATCTAGAGGTACAGATTAAGCGGAATGCGATTACTGAATTACTACCAGTAGTCGATAATTTTGAGCGGGCGCGATCGCAAATTAAACCCCAAAACGATGGGGAAATGGCAATTCACAAAAGCTATCAAGGTGTTTACAAACTACTAGTAGATAGCCTGAAGCGCTTGGGCGTATCGCCGATGCGCCCTGAAGGTCAACCATTCGATCCCAACCTGCACGAAGCAGTAATGCGGGAACATACGGATGAATATCCTGAAGGAACAGTGTTAGAAGAGTTAGTACGCGGATATTACTTGGGCGATCGCGTGCTGCGCCATGCAATGGTTAAGGTGGCTGCTCCCAAAGAAGATATGCCGTCTTCAGAGGAAAATCAGTCTCCTCCAGAAAATAGTTAAAAAGCTACTAGGTTTTTGTCGTTTGTCCTACCCCACAAGCGTCTACAATTCGATAGGGTCACCCAAGAAAGTGACTCTGGCTTCCGTCAAGTCCATTCGTCTGAAGGATGCGCCGGAGGTACCACTTCCGTAGACGCCTGCAGCGCGGCTACTCTACGAAAAGGGCTACGCCCCGGAAGTGTAGGGTAGACCGCGCCGCTCACTGCAAGCGCGTCTATGTCATTTGTCAAAAGTTTAACAATCCAAAACTAATGACTCATGGCCAGTTGAAAAATTAAGGTCAGCATCGCATTCAAAAACGCAACAAGGTAGTCCGCGGTTTTGTCACCTTCTCCAGTAGAAACGCTAGCAGAGAAATAATTTCTGGCATCAATACACTGCTCGGAAACCTTCCTCTGTCAGTTGTCACTTATACTTCGGCAAATAATTACTCAGTAAAAATACTCGTACACATGGGAAAAGTTATTGGGATCGACTTAGGCACTACCAATAGTTGCGTCGCAGTTTTGGAAGGTGGTCAACCTATCGTCATCGCCAATTCCGAAGGCGGACGAACCACACCCAGTATTGTAGGTTTTGGCAAAGGCGGTGAGCGCCTAGTTGGTTCGCTGGCAAAGCGCCAAGCTGTAACTAATGCTGAGAACACAATCTACAGTATCAAAAGATTTATCGGTCGTCGTTGGGATGATACCGAAACAGAACGCACCCGCGTACCCTATAACTGTGTCAAAGGTCGAGATGATACCGTTGATGTGCAAATTCGCGGACGTAACTACACACCGCAGGAAATTTCCGCAATGATTCTGCAAAAACTTAAACAGGATGCGGAAAACTTTTTGGGTGAATCAGTAACTCAAGCAGTGATTACTGTACCTGCTTATTTCACAGATGCTCAAAGACAAGCAACTAAAGATGCTGGCACAATTGCTGGACTAGAGGTACTGCGGATTGTCAACGAACCAACCGCTGCAGCTTTAGCTTTTGGCTTGGACAAACAAGATCAAGAGCAGCTAATTCTTGTATTTGACTTAGGTGGGGGCACCTTCGACGTATCGATTCTACAACTAGGGGATGGGGTGTTTGAAGTAAAGGCGACCAGTGGCAACAACCACCTGGGTGGAGACGATTTTGATAATTGTATTGTCCGTTGGATGAGAGATTTATTTCTACAACAAGAGAAAATAGATCTTTCCCAAGATAAAATGGCTTTGCAACGCCTACGGGAGGCAGCCGAAAAAGCCAAGATAGAACTCTCCAGTATGGTGAATACCTCAATTAACTTGCCGTTTATCACTGCTGATGAAACAGGGCCCAAACATCTGGAGATGGAACTTACTCGTGCCAAATTTGAGGAACTGACGAGTCATTTAATTGAAGCGACTATTGAACCAATGGTTCAGGCCCTCAAAGATGCGGATCTCAAACCACAAGCCATCGATCGCATTATTTTAGTGGGGGGTTCTACACGTATTCCTGCCGTACAAAACGCCTTAATAAAATTTTTTAATGGTAAAACTCCCGATCGTTCGATTAATCCTGATGAAGCAGTTGCACTAGGAGCCGCTATCCAAGCTGGAGTGCTTGCTGGTGAAGTAGACGATCTTCTCTTATTGGATGTTACACCTTTATCACTGGGAATAGAAACTTTAGGAGAGGTGTTCACAAAAATTATCGAACGCAATACCACAATTCCAACTAGTAAATCCCAAATTTTTTCCACAGCCGTTGATGGACAAACTTCAGTAGAAATTCACGTTCTCCAAGGTGAACGGGCTATGGCACGGGATAACAAAAGTTTAGGCAAATTCATACTTGCGGGAATTCCCCCAGCTCCCCGTGGTGTACCGCAAATCGAAGTCAGTTTTGAAATCGATGTTAATGGCATCCTGAAAGTATCCGCACAAGATAAAGGAACAGGTAGAGAGCAGAGTATTCGGATCACCAACACAGGTGGCTTGAGTACCAACGAAGTTGAACGAATGCGGCAAGAAGCCGAGATATTCGCTGAAGAAGACAGAAAACGCATAGAAATAGCAGCACTCAAAAACCAAGCAGATAATTTGTTGTACAGTTACGAATCGACCTTAAAAGATAATGGCAACCTAATTGGTGAGCAAATGAAAACTCTTGCAGATGAAAAACTCGCCCAGTTGCAATTAGTCATGGGTGATTCGAGTATTTCTGTAGCAGAATTCAAGCGCTGCTTGGATGACTTCCAGCAAACTCTATTTACCATTGGTGCCGAAGTCTACAACCGTGTTAATGATGGCCAAGTCGATCGTATTTCCTCCGCAGTAGATCATGCTGCTCCTGAACAATCTGAAATACTTAATGGCACACTCACACCGCAATTTAACTTTGATTTTGAAGAGGAAAATACCCTACAAGCTGATTATGAAGCGATCGATTGAAAGATGTTAGTTGTGAGTTGTGAGTTGTGAGTTGTTAGTTGTTCGTTGTTAATGTTTCTTACCAACCATTAACCACTATCCACTATACACTAACCACTATCCACTACCTATTTTTGCTAGATTGTAAAGTAGAAATCATTAGCTTTGCCAGAATTAAAAACTCTTGCTAAATTGGTTGAAAAATATATGAACTCTAGATGAACTCTCAGGTGAATGGGGGGTTTTCCACACCTTTTGGTGCGGCTAGCTCTTCTGGTTGGTAGGCGGAGTTTTTCCCTAGTACGTAGCACAATTGTAAAAGAGACAGCCTCAGGCCAAAGCTTTTGTCTTCTCTAACGGCAGTCGTTACAGGACGCCAGTTGCTACAACGGGGAAACCCGCCAAGGCTCTGGCTCACCGCCCTACGGACGTCTACAAAAACCTCCAAAAACGCGCTGCCTTACGAAGAAAGCACCTGTTGCTGGTGATTCGCTGGTGATTTATGTAAAAGGTAAAAGGTAAAATCAATTATTAATAAAATTTAACCATTGCCTTCTGCCTGCTCGAATTTCATCAGAGGCTCAAGAAGCCGCAGCACTATTGTTTGAAAGGCGCAACTCAATCAAGTTGCCACTCGACGCCTGGTGCGTCTACAAATTTCTCCCTGCATAGCTGCTTTCTACCTTTTAACTTTCACCTTTGCTATATGGCCCGCGACTACTACGAAATTCTGGGTGTCTCTCGTGACGCCGACAAAGAAGAAATCAAACAAGCCTATCGCCGCCTAGCCCGGAAATATCATCCAGATGTGAACAAAGAACCGGGAGCCGAAGAGCGCTTTAAAGAAATCAACCGCGCCTATGAGGTACTCTCAGAATCAGAAACCCGCGCTCGTTATGACCGCTTTGGCGAAGCCGGAGTCTCAGGTGCGGCTGGTGTTGGCTACCAAGATGTTGATATAGGCGGTTTTGCCGATATCTTTGAAAGCATCTTCAGTGGCTTTGCCGGTGGTATGGGCACTCAAGCGCAAAGACGACGCAGCGGCCCGGTTAGGGGTGACGATCTGCGCCTGGATCTGAAGTTAGATTTTCGAGAAGCGGTATTTGGTGGTGAAAAGGAAATTCGTATTTCGCATTTAGAGACTTGTGAAGTTTGTAAAGGATCGGGTGCAAAACCAGGAACTCGCCCTCGCACTTGTTCGACTTGTAGCGGTTCGGGTCAAGTACGCCGCGTCACTAGAACGCCATTTGGCAGTTTTACCCAAGTCTCGACCTGTCCCACTTGTAATGGTACGGGTAGTGTTATAGAAGACAAATGCGATGCTTGTGATGGCAAGGGTGCAAATCAAATTACAAAGAAACTCAAAATTACCATTCCGGCTGGCGTAGATAATGGTACACGCTTGCGCATATCTGGAGAAGGAGATGCGGGTCAACGCGGTGGTCCGCCCGGAGATTTGTACGTTTACTTATTTGTCAATGAAGATCCAGAATTTCAGCGGGATGGAATTAATATTCTCTCAGAAATCAAAATTAGCTATCTTCAGGCTATTTTAGGTTCCCGCTTCGAGATTAATACAGTAGACGGGCCGGTCGAACTGACAATTCCACCCGGAACCCAGCCAAACACAGTGATGAAGTTAGAGAATCGTGGTGTACCACGTTTGGGTAACCCAGTCAGCCGAGGCGACCATCTGATTACAGTATTAGTTGAGATTCCCACTAAGATAACTCCTGAGGAAAGAGAGTTGTTAGAAAAGCTAGCTAAAATTAGAGGAGAGCGTACTGGTAAAGGCGGTATAGAAGGTTTTTTGGGTAATTTCTTCCACCAACGATGAGTCCCGATGAGTCCATCTTCTCTTTTAACTCCTGATGCTCAACTTGATTTGCGCGGTACCCCCTGTCCGATTAATTTTGTACGCACAAAACTCCGTTTGGAGCAAATGCAACCAGGGGGTTTACTGGAAGTCTGGTTAGATCCTGGCGAGCCAATTGAACAAGTTCCTGATAGCCTGACAATGGCAGGTTATCAGGTTGAACAAGTCACAGACTGCACTAGCTATTTTTCTTTGTTAGTACGCCGTCCCGCTACCACCTCATGACAGAGGAAATACCAGAACAGATTCTCACTTTCTTGGGTACGGTGTTAGCCGTGCAGGCAAATTATTATAAAGTACAGCTAGATCTAGGAGTGGGAGAACCGGAGAGTGGAAGAGTGAGAGTAAATTCCTCTACCTCCCTATCCCACCATTTTCCTATCCTCTTATGTACCCGCAGAACCCGCCTGAAAAAAATAGGGCAACAGGTAATGGTTGGCGATCGCGTTGTAATAGAAGAACCAGATTGGGCTGGTCAAAGGGGGGCGATCGCTGATGTTTTACCCCGAAAAAACCTATTGGATCGTCCG
>JANZYY010000153.1:0-245 GCA_026419705.1 Fischerella sp. | reverse complement strand
CGATCGCTAATGTCAACCAAATTATGTTGATATTTGCTGTTGTCGAGCCGCCTCTAGAACCATACCAACTCAGCCGCTTTCTGGTGAAAGCTGAGTCTACAGGTTTAGATGTAATTTTATGCCTAAATAAAAGTGATTTAATCTCAACACAACAGCAGACAGAAATAAATGAACGTCTTGTAAGTTGGGGTTATCAGCCAATATTTATTAGCGTGTACAAAAGTATAAATATAGACAAAATAGCC
>JANZYY010000152.1 GCA_026419705.1 Fischerella sp. | reverse complement strand
CATTAGAGCATTGTCATAGAAGGGAGTAATAAAGGCAGAGGGCAGAAGGCAGAAGGGAAGAAAAGTTTTAAGGTATGCCTTTTTGCCTTGCCCACTTGGGTTCAAGACCTCGACAAAATCGAAAATTTGGTGGCCTACAATTACTAGGGGTCTGAATCCCCTTGTAAACAGAACATAAAAGCCCTCTGCCAGAGTACTTCTCTTCTGCCCTCTCCTCTGCCTCCGGCTCCCACTGCCTTTCTTCAAACTTCATTTTTCGTCTTTTCTTAAATATCTATTACTCGAATACGCAAATTAAGGACACAGAATTATGCAAGACGCAATAACTTCTTTAATCAATTCCTCTGATGTTCAAGGCAAATACTTGGATAACAATTCTTTAGAGAAGCTACAACATTACTACCATACTGGTGATATGCGAGCGCGTGCTGCTACTACGATTAGTGCTAATGCCAAAACTATCGTTACTCAAACAGTAGCAAAATCTCTGCTTTATACAGATATCACCGCTCCTGGTGGCAATATGTATACCTGTCGTCGTTATGCTGCTTGTGTTCGAGACTTAGATTACTTTTTACGCTATGCTACCTACGCCATGTTGGCTGGCGATCCCTCAATTCTAGACGAACGCATTTTGAATGGCTTAAGAGAAACTTACAACTCTTTGGGCGTTCCTATTGGTGCAACTATACGAGCAGTGCAAGCAATGAAGGAAGTAACCAATAGCATGATAGGTACTGAAGCCGGTAAAGAAATGGGTGTCTATTTCGACTATATCGTCTCTGGTTTGAGCTAAAAGACCAAAAATAGGGGACAGTAAACAGTAAATAGTAAACAGTTATCAAACTGATAACTGATAACTGATAACTGGTAACCGATCACTGTTCCCAACTCATACTTTTTGATTACCAATTAACAATTCCCTATTAACAATGAGCGTTATTATAAAATCAATTTTGAATGCCGATCGCGAAGCTAGGTATCTCAACGCTGGTGAGTTAAGCGCAATTCAAAAATTTTACGAGGGTGGAGTTTCTCGGCTGAATCTTGCTGTAACTCTGACAGAAAATGAAAAAGAAATTGTAGAAAAAGCAAGTCTAAAATTTTGGGAACGCTGTCCAAATACACCTAGTAATAGCGGTAATAGAAGGTATCGGAATTCATGCTTGCGCGATCAAAGTTGGTACATTCGTTTGATTACTTATGCTGTAGTAGTAGGAGATGTGGAGCCTTTAGCAGCAATTGGCACCATTGGAGTGAAAGAAATGTACGAATCCCTAGAAATTCCCTTACCCAATTTAGTGGAAGCAATGCGTTGCCTCAAAGAAGTATCTTTAGACTTATTCACTTTAGAAGACGCCAACGAAGTAGCGCCTTATTTTGATTATTTAATTCAAAGTTTAATGCCTTAGTTGGTTAGTCGTTAGTAGTTAGTGGTTAGTAGCTAATACTAACAACCAACAAACAACAAATAACAATCAACAACCAACAAATAAAAAATGAGTGTGAAAGCAAGTAGTAATATTTCAGTAGCCCATCCACAACTATATCAAACTGTACCTCTTGCAGTTATTTCACAAGCAGAACAACAAGACCGCTATTTAAAGCGTACTGAACTTCAAGAACTCAATTCATTTTTTAGTTCTGGTAATAAGCGTTTAGAAATTGTAGAAACGCTAACTAAAAATGTAGATGAAATTGTCTCTGTAGGGGCAAATCGGATTTTTGTTGGCGGTTTTCCCATGGATTACTTGGAAAAACCCCAAGATCCTTTAGGATTACCAGGTTCTGGTTATTATGTAGGTGAAGATTACCTGAGTGCAGCACGAAGAAATGGTTATGTTCCAGATAAAGAACGGGTTAAACTAATACCAACGCCAAGATTTTTCAATCCTTTCAGGAGTTGGTGGGAACAAGTACGTACCCTCTTTAGCGATAGAGATCCACTCCCGGAGGGTTTTCGTTTTATCAATATTTCTCGCTACGGACCAACGAGAATGAAACGGTCTATGCGAGACTTAGCGTGGTTTTTACGGTATATAACTTTTGCAATTGTTGCTGGTGATACTAGTATTTTGTCAGCAAATGCCAGAGGGCTACGCGGCGTCATCCCAGAAGATGTAACAGATGCTACTGTTGTTGCTCTGAAGGAAATGCAACGTCAATCCCTCAGCTACTTTGCAAATGATGCTGAGGCACAGGAAATTATCAAGCATAATTTTCAAGTATTAATATCGGAATACCTTGTTGAAAAACCTCCAGTCCAACTGAGAATTGGGGTTTCCAACGAACAACAGGGTTTGGTATTGCCTCAAAGTTATGCGATCGCCTCTCAAGCGCGACTCAAATATGTGATGAAATCTGTCCTACCAGAGACAGAAAAGCAAGCAGCCATAAAAGCTGCCTATAGGCAAGTATTTGAGCGCGATGTTACTGCTACCTATGGTTTTGCTGTAGATGAATTGGAATCCCAAGTCAAGGGTGGACAAATTTCCATGAAGGAATTTGTTCGTTGTTTGGGTAAATCTCGCCTCTACCGCAGACTTTTCTGGGAGCCGTATACCATCAGTCGCGTGATTGAATTAGCGATGCGTCACTTTTTGGGACGGGGATTGAGTTCCCTAGAAGAGTTCCAAGAATACTTTGCTGTAGTTACTAAAGGTGGTTTACCCAAGCTGATTGACACTTTGGTAGATTCCCAAGAATATGCTGACTACTTTGGCGAGGAAACGGTACCATATCTGCGTGGCTTGGGACAAGAAGCTCAGGAGTGCCGTAATTGGGGGCCGCAGATAGATTTATTTAAGTACAGCACTGCTGTTCACAAAGTACCCCAGTTTGTGACACTGTTTGGCAAATACACCAAACCATTACCCAATCAGCATCCTTACGGTTCTGGTAACGACCCTCTCGAAATTCAATTTGGTGCAATTTTCCCTGTAGATGCTTTACCCGCAACGACTCTCCACAGTCCTGCACCTTTTAGTAAAGATAACCGCCGCATTCTGATTAGTTCTGACGGCTTGGGACAAGTCCCAGGAACTTTGGGAAGGGTAATCAAGTTAGATCATCCAGAGAAGTTACACACAACATCTCTAGTAAATGGTAAACAAGCACCACCCAACGTCAGCCTTGCGAATAATTCCCCATCCACAGTAATTCAGGCGGCTTATCGACAGGTATTTGGACGCGATGTTTTTGAAGGTCAGCGTATAACAGTCGCAGAATCAGCATTCCTAAGTGGTGCAATTACAATGCGGGAGTTTATCCGCCAGTTAGCCAAATCTAAATTATTCCGCAGTATGTTTTGGGAACCACTGTACGTAACTAAGGCGATTGAATACATCCATCGGCGCTTGTTGGGTCGTCCTACCTATGGACGACAAGAAATGAATCATTACTACGACATCTGTGCAAATCAAGGCTTTTACGCACTGATTGATGAAATGATCGGTAGCCCAGAATATATGCAAACTTTTGGAGAAGATACGGTTCCTTATGAACGCTATGTTACACCCAGAGGTTTTGCAATGCGATCGCCCAAATCATCCTACGCTGTCAATCTGTCAGCAAAATCTTTGCTGTCGTCATCAGAACTAGATAGGTTTGTTCCCAAGCACCATAACGGACAAACGCAAACATTGTCAGAGTTGGTAAATGGGTGTGAAACTAACCTCCAAGAACAAAAGTTGGAACCAGGACTAACCTACGTACAAGCCTCAGTAAGTGAGTCTGAAGGTGAAGACAACTCTACCTGATAGGGAGACAAAGTTTAAATCCTGATTTATGGGTTTTTCTTAGCGTCTTTGCGTCCTAGTGGTGAAAAAATCTTTTTTTTTGAAACACAAAGGTACAAAGACATAAAGAGCTAATCCTAATTGCCAAATTCAAAATCCAAAATTGATATGAGTCTTGTAAAGCAGGTAATTGAGAACGCCGACGAACAGATGCGTTATCCTACTCCCGGAGAAATCCGCATGATTCAAAATTTTTGCCATTCGGGGGACAAACGGATTCGCATTGCGAAAACTTTGGCTAGTAACCAAAATCGGCTTGTAGAAACAGCTAGTCAAAAGTTCTGGAAGCGGTGTCCAGTGACACCCAGTAATAGCGGTAATATGAGGAAAACTGCTTCTTGTCAACGCGATCAGGGTTGGTATATCCGTTTAGTTGCCTATTGTGTGTTGGCAGGAAATGAGCAGCCGTTGAAGGAAATTGGCACAGTGGGAATGCAGCAAATGTATCAATCTTTAGGAATTCCCCTTTCTAATTGGGTTGAGGCGGTGCGCTGTATTAAAGAAGAAGCTCAAGCGCTGCTTGGTGATGAAGATGCTGCGGAAGTCACCCCTTATTTCGACCACATTATTCAAACTCTCTCTTTTCCGGGAGCTCCTTATTTGATGAATGATGGTCGGTCGGATTGGTGAACAAAGTTTTTTAGCAAAAGGATAAGTGATTATGACCATTGCAATGAGACCGTCACGGACAAGGGGGTTTGAATGGTTTTATGTCCTCGATGACTGGTTGAAACGCGATCGCTTTGTGTTTATCGGTTGGTCGGGTTTGTTACTCTTCCCCTGCGCTTACTTGGCGATTGGGGGTTGGTTTACTGGTACGACTTTTGTTACTTCTTGGTATACTCACGGTATTGTGAGTTCTTATTTGGAAGGCTGTAATTTCCTGACTGCGGCTGTTTCCACTCCTGCTGATAGCATGGGACATTCTCTGTTGTTCCTGTGGGGACCTGAGGCGCAGGGAGATTTTACCCGCTGGTGTCAAATTGGTGGTTTATGGGCTTTTGTCGCCCTGCATGGTGTTTTTGGTTTAATCGGCTTCATGCTGCGCCAATTTGAGATTGCTCGTGCAGTTGGCGTTCGACCCTACAATGCGATCGCTTTTTCTGCTCCTATTTCTGTGTTTGTTTCTGTTTTTCTCATTTATCCGTTAGGACAATCTTCCTGGTTTTTTGCGCCCTCGTTTGGGGTCGCTGCAATTTTCCGTTTTTTATTATTTTTCCAAGCTTTCCATAACTATACGCTGAATCCGTTTCACATGATGGGAGTCGCCGGTGTATTGGGAGGTGCGCTGTTGTGTGCTATTCATGGTGCAACAGTGGAAAACACTTTGTTTAGAGACACCAGAAGCTTTAACACTTTTAGGGGATTCTCTCCGACTCAAGCAGAAGAAACCTATTCGTTTGTGACTGCTAATCGCTACTGGTCACAGATTTTCGGGATTGCCTTTTCTAACAAGCGGTGGTTGCATTTCTTTATGTTGTTTGTACCAGTTACGGGCTTGTGGATGAGTTCTATAGGCATGGTGGGTTTAGCTTTTAATCTCCGGGCTTATGACTTTGTGTCTCAGGAAATCCGCGCGGCTGAAGACCCGGAGTTTGAAACATTCTATACCAAAAATATTTTACTGAATGAGGGAGCCAGAGCGTGGATGGCAGCTCAAGACCAGCCCCATGAAAAGTTTGAATTTCCTGAAGAGGTAATGCCCCGTGGAAACGCCCTTTGATTCTAAAGTTTCAAAACCAAAAGATGAAGTTCAAAAACCTGCTTATATCGTCAATTCACCAAGCGAAGGTCGTGATGAAGCCTCGACTGGATATGCTTGGTGGGCTGGTAACGCTCGTTTTATTAACCAATCTGGTAGGTTTTTGGGCGCTCATGTTGCCCATGCAGGGCTGATTGCCTTCTGGGCAGGAGCGATGCTGCTGTTTGAAGTCGCTCACTATGTCCCGGAAAAACCGATGTATGACCAGGGTTTGATTTTAATGCCTCACATTGCTACCCTTGGTTTTGGTGTGGGGCCAGGAGGTCAGGTAGTAGATATCTTTCCATTTTTTGCGATCGCTGTATTTCACCTGATTGGCTCTGCTGTTTTGGGTTTTGGTGGTATCTATCACTCTCTGAAAGGACCGCAAAAGCTTCCCGGTTTCTTCAATTTCGATTGGAGTGATAAAGATAAAGTCACCAGCATTTTGGGATATCACCTGATTGCTTTGGGTGTCGCCGCCTTCTTACTTGTCGGTAAGGCGATGCTGTGGGGCGGTTTGTATGACACCTGGGCCCCCGGAGGTGGTGCTGTGCGCCTTGTTACCAATCCCACTCTTGACCCCAGAATCATCTTTGGTTATCTGTTCAAAGGTTTTACAGGTGGAGCAGGTAATATTGTTAGTGTTGACAATTTAGAAGATTTAGTTGGCGGTCATATTTGGATCGGTTCGCTGCTGATCCTTGGTGGAATTTGGCACATTGTCACTAAGCCTTTTAAGTGGACTCACAAAGCCTTTATTTGGTCGGGAGAGGCTTACCTTTCGCAAAGTTTGGGCAATGTCGCGGCACAAGCATTTATTGCGACGATGTTCATCTGGTTTAACAACACTGCCTATCCCAGCGAATTTTACGGGCCGACAGTTGCTGAATCTTCCAATGCTCAAGCGCTAGTATTTTTGGTGCGTGACCAAAATTTAGGAGCAAATGTCGCTTCTGCACAAGGACTAACAGGTCTGGGGAAATATTTAATGCGATCGCCAACCGGAGAAATTATCTTTGGTGGGGAAACCATGCGCTTTTGGGATGTCAAAGCGCCCTGGCTAGAACCTCTGCGTGGTCCCAATGGTCTGGATCTCGACAAAATCAAGAACGACGTTCAGCCTTGGCAAATTCGTCGCGCATCTGAGTACATGACTCACGCTCCCAACGGTTCTATCAACTCTGTGGGTGGTGTGATTACCGAGCCTAATTCCTTCAACTATGTCAACCCCCGTGCTTGGTTGGCAACTTCTCACTTCGTTTTGGCATTCTTCTTCCTAGTTGGTCACTTATGGCACGCAGGACGCGCTCGTGCTGCTGCTGCTGGCTTTGAAAAAGGTATTGACCGTGAAACTGAGCCGGTATTGTTCATGAAGGACATCGACTAGGTCGCTAAGTTTCTTTCATCACTGATAATCGGTAAATAACAAGCTCCTGCTTAAAAACAGGAGCTTTTTTTATATTAATATTTGCTATTTGTCAAAAGCTGATGACCAATGACCAATAACAAATACTAATTCTCTACAATCTCACAACAGATCGATACTTTGCCTCCAGTGCGTCATTATCTGTAGAGACGCGATATATCCCGTCTCTACTTTTAGAGAATTGCTATATTTACAATCCTGTATTAGCAGCGATCGTCACTTCTTTTTGTTTTCCTGGTTCTCCCATTTGCTTAGCTTTCTCTTGATTGACACTTACTAGCACACCGCCAGCATTGTCAGTTCTTACAGTCAATTGTTCTTGAGCTTTCCAAATGCGGTGAGTTCCTCGTGGAAGTTCACCCTCGTGCTCGACTTTGCCATCAACTACTACCTGAATCCAGGATTTTTCTGTCAAGGTTAAACTAATTTGCACCTGTTGACCGCTTTTTGTGCTGCTGTCATCAGTGTTGCTGAGGAGTTGAAATTTCTGCGATTGAATAATAGTCTTTTCACTTAATTTTGGCTGGCTTTGATTATTGTTTGCTGATTGCAAAGCGCTAGCATTCAAGAATTGAGATAAGCCACCAACAGAACATAAAATAATAAATACATAGAGTAAATACAGATGTATGGGACGTAATTCCCCAAATGGGATACGCTTCCAACCAGATTTGAGGATGACTCGATTATTGCCGACAGGAAAGCTACTCGCAAATTCTGCACCATTCAAGCCCAAGGCGTCGGCAAATTGCCGGATCAAAGCCTGAATGTAGACTGGTTCTGGCAATTCGATTAAATTACCTTCTTCAATCGCCTGCAACAGTCGTCGGGGAATTCTGGTCAATAGGACCACTTCCTCTAATGAGAGGCCTTTTTCTTGACGCGAGGAGCTAAGTTGTGCACCCATTTTTGCTAACTTTTCGGCTCGCTGTTGTTCTAATGAATATATAGACTCGCGCTTGTTTTTCCTTCTAAGCCAGTTCATATCTTATTCACACTCCTCAAATCTAGCGAAATCGTTAACTGACATCTTGCACCATTCTCTATAAGAGCCGGAGGCTCCTAATTCTCACCAGCCACCCTTGAAGGGTGGTAACGAGGGATTGGAGGCTCCGCCTGGTAAGTGTTGC
This sequence comes from Fischerella sp., assembly GCA_026419705.1. Classification (GTDB taxonomy): domain Bacteria; phylum Cyanobacteriota; class Cyanobacteriia; order Cyanobacteriales; family Nostocaceae; genus PCC9605. The sequence continues at coordinate 2,087 of JANZYY010000152.1, read as the reverse complement.
ACGTGGTGCAAGATATGAGTTAATGGGAACTTGCTATAAACTTTTGTAAACAGCGAATTTCACTTTCTTCTAGGTGACGATATTCACCCTCACGCAAGCACCTTCCTCCAGGCGCTTGTAGTTGTATAGAACCTATGGCGGTACGATGCAGTTTCAGTACCGGATATCCCAACAGTTGGGCGACACGGCGAATCTGGCGATTTCTTCCCTCCTTTAAAATGATTTCTAAACAAGTAGCAGAAGCAAACTTGTCTATGACTTGTACTTGTGCTGGGCGTGTTTTTTTCCCATCCAAAAGCACACCCTGACGCCACATGTTTAGCACGGATTCCGGTGGATGTCCTTCTACTAAAACACGATATGTCTTCGGAATACTGTGGCGTGGATGGGTCAACCAATATGTTAGTTCCCCATCATTGGTAAGTATTAATGCGCCTGTAGAATCTACATCTAAACGACCGACAGGATGAATACCCTGACCTGAACGCAATTGGGCTGGTAACAAATCTAAGACTGTTTTTCTTCCCTGGGGATCGTGGCAAGTAGAAACTATACCTACCCCTTTGTGTAGTAAAAGATATACTAGGTCCGGACGTTCTACAGCGGACACTTGCCGATCGTCGACTGTGATTGTGTCTCTTTGGGGATCAACTTTTTGACCTAGATGAGCTAACTCACCGTTGACTCGCACACGCGATCGCCTAATCATTTCTTCGGCTTGACGACGGGAAGCTATACCCCATTGAGATAAAATTTTTTGTAATCTTTCCTCCATGTGGTAATTACTGCTTATTCAGTAAATATTGAAACATATAAATAGACATGCAAAAATGTACCTTTGCGGTTTGTAGTTAATAGCCGCAAATGATACAGTTAAGGCTTGTTTAAATGCTTGTAGATTTGTAAGTAATATTCATAAACAATAAATAGAGTTGGTAGATGGCACAAAACTATTTAGAGACCCAAAATTCTAACAAGAAAATTCGCATAATTACAAACGTACTGACGAAAGCACTCAAATTATGGTTGAGATCGCAAGTCAGCCAAATATCTCAGTTGGAAGTAGAAATCAAAGCTAGCGATCGCCAGCTTTTGTCTGGTTGCATCCCTTTGGTATCGATTTTTGCTAGTCATGCTGTTTATCAAGGCCTCCATCTTACGCAAATTCAACTAGTAGCAGAAAATATCCGTATTAATCTTGGCTCAGTACTCAAGGGTAAACCACTACGACTGTTAGAAACAGTACCAGTAGTTGGCGAACTAATTGTGGAGGAGGAGGATCTCAATGCCTCTATTTCATCTCATCTACTATCAACAGCTCTAAATAATGTACTGGATAATCTTTTACCAGAACAGCGTGCAAAATCCAAGTCAATTATTTGGCAAAAAATAATTCTTGACAACAGTAAGGTAACACTCCACGCCTCATCATCTGCCCAAAGTAGTTCTACTCTCCTAGAAATTTCTGCAGAATTAAACTTACGGAGCAATCATGAGTTACAATTAGCACAAATAAAAGTGAAAAACAATATGGGAATGGTGCTAGAAAGTCATAATGGACATTATTTAAATTTGGGAACAGATGTTGATATCCAACAGCTCAAGCTGATCCCAGGAAAGTTGGTATGTAACGGTCGGATTAACGTTAACCCATAAGAGCAAAAATAAAAATTTCAAAATCTCAATACTTCAATACCAATAATAAATCTAGTCACATCAAGTTGTAGTCCCAAAGGAAAACAGCAGTGAGTGAGCCTACTTTCGAGAAATCACAATCATGTCCATTTCCATCCCTGTATATCCGATATTTTCCCACTTGTACAAATTTGAATTGATGGAGCGTAAAGTTCCTAAGCTGTTGACTACAAGCCCTCAAAACTAACTTGACAGATTACAGAGAGATGTCAGAGAGTAAGTCATTGGGGGACTTTCAAGTCATTTTTCCCCTTCGGAGGATCTCAGAGAAGAGAAAGCACGTCTTAGAAGCCTATTCCACCACAATCAGCCCATAATCCAACAAAGCCACCTTAACACAGTAGTAGGGCGTGCTACACCAAAAGTTAACACACCATTCTCAGTTTTTGGTG
>JANZYY010000151.1 GCA_026419705.1 Fischerella sp. | reverse complement strand
AAATTTGGAATGTTTAGTTTCAAACAAGCTGATGTTGTGCAAGACACATATGAGCTTCTTCAAGCGTATCCAACAGTACTAGAAACATTAGATTCTATTGGTCAACAAAAGTTTTTCGAATTACTTAATTTATGTTTAAATATTGTCACATCTAAATTTAAATTCATATTCTGATTAGGTTAACAACTTCCAGGATGCATCGAACCAGCCTCAGAGAAAAACTGCGTCAATACCTGTTTGTGTCTCCTAACACCAAAGGAGACAAAAGACACCTTTCTGGAAATAACAGACGGGTGCTACGAACATTTTCCCTCCAACCCTAAGTAATATCTTGCCAATCAAAAAATGGGACCGGTGAAAAACAAGGCTTTGGCTAATAGGAACAGCAACTGCACTCCGCAAGCGATAACGCATTATGGGTTCGACCCTGTCCTTTAAAAGAGGCGAAGCGCGAAAAGAATTAGGCTGCTGACCTTGTAATTTTCACCTGAAGTTGTTGACAGGAGAAACACTATGCCGGAATTACAAGCTAAATCGCTGGAAATGAGGACACCCCAAGCAACTAAAACCGCCGTTCTGGTGATCGGAGGTGCAGAAGATAAAGTTCACGGTCGCGAAATTCTGCGGACTTTTTTTGCTCGTGCTGGTGCAAACGACGCCCACATAGCAATTATTCCCTCTGCTTCTCGCGAACCCTCAATTATTGGCGGTCGGTATATTCGGATTTTTGAAGATATGGGTGCCAAAAAGGTAGAGCTTTTGGATATTCGAGAACGAGAGCAGTGTGAATATCGCGATTACCAAGAGTCTCTGGAGGCTTGTACCGGGGTTTTTTTAACAGGAGGCGACCAATTGCGATTGTGTGGCGTCTTATCAGATACACCAGCAATGGATATTATCCGGCGGCGAGTCAGGATGGGGGAGTTGACTTTAGCAGGCACCAGTGCAGGAGCAGCCGTAATGGGGCATCATATGATTGCAGGGGGCGGTAGTGGCGAGTCGCCCAACCGTTCCCTGGTGGATATGGCGACTGGTTTGGGATTTATACCCGAGGTGATTGTCGACCAACATTTTAACAATCGTAATCGCATGGGGCGTTTGGTGAGTGCGATCGCTTCTCATCCCGACCGACTTGGCATTGGTATCGACGAAGATACCTGCGCCTTGTTTGAACGCGATGGCTGGTTACAAGTCTTGGGTAAAGGTTCTGTGACAATAGTCGATCCGACTGAAGTGACACACACCAATGAACCTCATGTGGGAGCGACTGAACCTTTGAATCTTCACAATTTACGCCTGTACATCCTTAGTCATGGCGATCGCTTCCACCTATACCAGCGCACTGTTCTGCCTGTTGTCTACCGAGTTTCCAGCTGACGGAGTTAAGTATCTGGAGTTACACTGAGTTGACCGCTGGATTCTACTTTGCAGCAAAAAAGTGAAAATAATACGATGTAAGAACAAAAAACTGTTTATCATGAACAGTTTAGCGGTCAATTTCAGTAAGAAACTAGAATTTTGGTTCCGAATCTCCATCTACCTATTCCCATGAGAATCCTCAAGATCCAGACATTACGCGGCCCCAACTACTGGAGCATTCGACGCCACAAGCTAATCGTCATGCGCCTCGATTTAGAAAACCTCGCCGAGACGCCCTCGAATGAGATCCCTGGCTTTTATGAAGGATTAGTTGAGGCTCTGCCGAGTCTGGAGGGTCACTACTGTTCGCCGGGCTGTCGTGGTGGTTTTTTGATGCGAGTGCGTGAAGGCACGATGATGGGTCATATCGTAGAACACGTAGCCCTAGAACTGCAAGAATTGGCTGGTATGCACGTCGGCTTCGGTCGCACCCGCGAAACATCTACGCCAGGTATTTACCAAGTAGTCTTCGAGTATCTGAATGAGGAAGCAGGACGCTACGCTGGTAGAGCCGCAGTGCGACTGTGTCAAAGTATAGTCGATCGCGGTCGTTACCCGAAGGCTGAATTAGAGCAAGACTTGCAAGACCTGAAAGACTTATGGCGCGATGCAGCTTTAGGCCCTTCTACAGAATCAATTATCAAAGAAGCTGAAAGAAGAGGTATTCCCTGGATGCAACTGGGAGCACGCTTTTTGATTCAACTGGGCTATGGCGTGAATCAAAAGCGCATTCAAGCAACCATGACGGATAACACCAGCATCTTGGGAGTAGAGCTAGCTTGCGATAAAGAAGCTACCAAGCGCATCCTTGCGAATGCAGGTATACCGGTACCCAAAGGTACAACGATCAACTTTTTGGACGATTTGGAAGAAGCAATTGAGTACGTTGGCGGCTATCCAATTGTAATCAAGCCTTTAGATGGCAATCACGGACGCGGTATCACCATCGATATTCAAAACTGGGAAGAAGCTGAAGCAGCTTATGATGCAGCTAGACAAGTTTCTCGCTCGATTATTGTTGAGCGGTATTACAAAGGGCGCGACCATCGGGTATTAGTCGTAGATGGCAAAGTAGTAGCAGTCGCAGAACGGGTACCAGCTCATGTGGTTGGTGATGGCAGATCCACGATCGCCGAATTGATTGAGGAAACCAACAAAGATCCAAATCGTGGTGATGGACATGATAAAATCCTCACCAAAATTGAACTCGATCGCACCAGCTACCACCTACTCGAAAAGCAAGGTTACACCCTTGATAGCGTGTTAGATAGAGGAGAAATTTGTTATCTGCGCGCAACAGCAAACCTGAGTACGGGTGGTATTGCCGTAGATCGTACAGACGAAATTCACCCCGAAAACGTTTGGTTGGCACAAAGGATAGTCAAAATCGTCGGTTTGGATATTGCAGGAATTGACATCGTCACATCGGATATTAGTCGCCCGTTACGAGAAGTTGATGGTGTGATTATAGAAGTCAACGCTGCTCCCGGATTCCGAATGCACGTTGCTCCCAGTCAAGGTAGCCCTCGTAACGTTGCCGGAGCAGTAATTGATATGCTGTTCCCCAACGAACAAGCCAGTCGCATTCCTATCCTCAGTATAACAGGTACCAATGGCAAAACTACTACTACTCGACTATTGGCTCATATTTTCAAGCAGACAGGTAAAGTAGGAGGATATACAACCACAGACGGAACTTATATCGGAGATTACTTGGTAGAGGCAGGAGACAATACAGGTCCCCAAAGTGCCCAGTTAATTTTGCAGGACCCGACGGTAGAAGTAGCAGTACTGGAAACAGCTCGGGGTGGCATTCTCCGTTCTGGGCTAGCCTTTGCAGCTGCCAATGTAGGCGTAGTATTAAATATTGCAGCCGATCATCTAGGTATTGGTGACATTGATACACTTGAACAATTAGCACATCTCAAGAGTGTAGTTGCTGAAGCCGTTTATCCCGATGGCTATGCAGTACTCAACGCCGACGATGCACGCGTCGCCGCGATCGCCGAAAGGACAAAAGCCAATATTGCCTATTTCACCATGAACCCAGATTCGGAATTGGTGCGAAGCCACATTCAAAAAGGAGGAGTAGCAGCAGTATACGAAAATGGCTTTCTGTCAATCCTCAAAGGGGATTGGACGCACCGGATCGAACGAGCAGAAAACATTCCCCTGACAATGGGTGGACGGGCCCCATTCATGATCGCCAATGCTTTGGCGGCTTCCTTGGCGGCGTTCGTGCAAAACGTCACGATCGAGGAAATTCGTGCTGGCTTAAATACTTTCCGCGCCTCCGTCAGTCAAACACCAGGACGGATGAACTTATTTAATTTGGGGAATTTCTACGCTTTGGTCGATTACGCCCACAACCCCCATAGTTACGAAGCCTTGGGTTCATTTGTCCGCAACTGGACAAACGGCGAACGTATCGGGGTCGTTGGCGGACCTGGCGATCGCCGCAACCAAGACTTCATTAGTTTGGGTAGACTAGCAGCGGAAATTTTTGATTACGCGATCGTCAAAGAAGATGATGATACCCGAGGACGTACCCGCGGTTCCGCAGCCGACCTGATCGTTCAAGGTATCAAGGAAGTAAATCCTGATTACGAATATGAATCGATTCTGGATGAAACAGAAGCGATTAACAGAGCCTTGGATATAGCTCCAGATAATAGCCTCGTGGTCATTTTGCCAGAAAGCGTCACCCGTGCCATCAAATTAATTAAGGCGCGCGGCGTGATTAAAGAGGAAGCACCCCAGCAAAATACCACCACGACATCTGCAGACTCCCAAATAGGAATTACTTCATCGGTAGTCAATTCACTTCTTTAGTCCTTTGTCCTTGGTCATTTGTCATTTGTAAAAATAAGGGACAAATGACAAATGACTATTTTTGTTGTTCTTCTTCTGAACTAGTATCATCACTATCATTTTTATTTAATTCTTCTTTAAAACCCCGTAAGGTTTTGCCCAGTGCACTTCCTAATTCGGGAATTTTTTTGGGTCCGAAAATTAAAAGCGCAACAATCGCAATTACACCTACTTCTGTCCATCCCAATCCAAACATAATTGTCTCCTGTAAAAACCTTATTTAAATATAGTAGGGTGGCAATAACCACCTTCTGCTCAGTCTTGGAAATCTATTTTTCTTAATGTCTTGGTGTCTTCGTAGTTCAAAAACTATTTTTCACCACCAAGACACCAAGACACAAAGAAGAAAATGGTATTATTTCATGCCTACTCTCGCTGAATTGGCAAACCTAACCAATTACTTAATTCATGAGCCAGCCATTCAATTTCCAATTCGGATTCCACAAAGCCACCTTTACCACCTAGTTGATATTTCTGTACTCCTACCCAAATGATTAGTTGGGGGGAAATTTCGACTCTGTTACCCTCTAAATCTGTGGTAAAGGTTCTGGGTACGTATACTAGCTTGGTGATTTGCTGTGTTGGCGCTGGTGGGACAAGATTGAATTTCAATCCCAACATTTCCCAAGTAAAGGCTATTTGCTGGCGGTCTAAGCGCAATCGGATGCGTTTGAGTAAAGGAGAAAGAACAGAATACACCATCTGTAAGCCAGCACCCCAAAAAGGCAGAGAGAATAAAGCAAAGGGGATATTAGCAGGAAAAGGCGCTGCGAGAGCATTTATTGTCCAAAACAGGATAAAGGAATTCCAGGCGATCGCAAATAAAAGTACGAACACCATCGACCCCTGAAAACCAGCTGGTGGGACGAGAATTTCTAGTGTATTCGCGTCCTTGGTTAATTGGATTTTACTGCCAGCTGGTTTAGTCACTGCTAAACCAGTAATATTGTCGCCTGTCTGGAGTTTTTCTAGAGTTTGTAATGCTTGTACAGCTGAAGTTAAACGCCTTTCTAAACTGGGTTCGGTCATCCACTTCAACCAGTTAGTGAAAGCGGGACTGAGATTTGTTGCTTGCTCAAATTGAATGCGAAAGTCCTTATGGGGTAAATCCGCGGGATGAACTCCTGTCACTAAGTAGATTAAAGTTGCACCTAAACTGTATAAGTCAGAAGCAGGAACGGTACGGCTACCAAATTGCTCTGGTGGCATATATCCATAGGTTCCTACTACTGTCATTGTCCCACCTTCGGTCGCCGCTACGGTCTGTACTGAGCCAAAATCTACTAGGTAAACCTGACCGACACTATTACCAGAGCGATCGCTCAACAAAATATTGCTAGGCTTAATATCTCGGTGGATGACAGGAGGATTCTGACCGTGCAGGTAGATGAGAATTTCTAATACAGCTTTGGCTATCTCTTTGACTTCTGTTTCTGTAAAACTACGTCCAGCCTTTAAATGTTGTTCCAAAGTTTGGGCTGAAATATAAGTTTGTACCAGAGCGAATCCTTTCAGATCTGGCGTATTTACTTCAAAATAGTCTAAGTAACGCGGAATTGAGGGATGAGACAAAGATTTTAACGTTTCGGCTTCCCGTTCAAATAACTTCAGGTGATCCCATTCAAAATCGCTGTCAAAAGTCAGTAACTTGACTACTACCAATTCACCAGTTATCAAATCGCGAGCCAAAAGCGTCCGTCGCCCAGCTTTTTTACCCAACTGGTGCTGTACTTCGTAGCGTTCGCCTAAAATTTGACTAATCATGATACTTGGTTATGGCGCTACGTTTAAAGCCGATATCTTTATTTACTATAACTATATGTAATAGTATGCCCTCTCAACTTTGGCCTTACGCTAGTCCTGGTATTCCCGATGATTTATTCGAGCGCTTGCCGGGAATTCCTTTGAGTCAACGAGAAATTCGACTGCTTTTGATTGCCCAATTGCGCCTTTTACCTGATACAGTTTTGTGGGACATTGGCGCAGGTACAGGTACTATTCCTGTAGAGGTTGGACTGTTGTGTCCCCAGGGACGGATTGTTGCTGTGGAACGGGATGAAGAAGTCGCCAATCTCATCCGCCGTAATTGCGATCGCTTTGAAGTTAAGAATGTTGAAGTCATAGGAGGTAGCGCCCCCGAATGTTTGTACGACCTCAAAGATACACCCCACCGGGTCTGTATTGAAGGTGGACGTCCCATCCAAGAAATCTTACAGGCTGTCTGGCATTATTTGCCACCATCAGGTAGAGTAGTCGCCACAGCTGCTAATCTAGAAAGTCTGTATGCTATTTCTCAAAGTTTTGCTCAGTTGCAAGCGAGAAATATTGAAGTCGTGCAGTCTGCTGTTAACCGCCTGGAGACACGCGGTTATTCTCAAACCTTTGCTGCTGTGGACCCGATTTTTATCCTCAGCGGTGAGAAGTTAGACTGAAGCCAAATACCAGCGGCTAGGAATTAGAGGATAGTAGAAAATTCAACTCACAACTAACAACTCCCTAATCCCTAGTCCCCAGTCCCTAGTCGTTAATCCCTAATTATGCCTTGGTCTCGAATTTTAAGTGGAATTATTGCGATCGCTGTTGCTCTTTCAGCAACCGTTTTAGGTGGATGGTACTTTACCATCGTATTTGCCACGATCATTTTTTTGGGTCAGAAAGAATACTTTAACCTAGTCAGAGCCAAAGGCATAGCTCCCGCTGCAAAAACAACGATGGTTGTCAGTCAAGTTCTGCTGGTAATTTGTACGTTGGATGGCAATTTAGCTGATGCTGTGATGCCAGTAGCGGGTACGTTTATTTGTTTTTACCTACTATTCCAACCCAAAATGGCAACGATTGCGGATATTTCCGCTTCCATCCTGGGGTTATTCTATACTGGTTATTTGCCGAGTTACTGGGTGAGGTTACGAGCTTTCAATACTACCGCTAGCAACCTTCCTTTGGGAGGCTACTGGCCTCCCAGTTGGACAGATTTTCTCACCCACAGACATTCAACTTCTTTACCAGACGGTTTGACAGCAACGCTACTGACTTTCTTTTGTATATGGGCGGCTGATATTGGAGCTTACTTTTTTGGTAAATTTTTTGGCAAAACCCCCTTGTCTGACATCAGTCCCAAAAAAACTGTTGAAGGCGCTGTCTTCGGTGTTGCTGCCAGTATTATTGTCGCTTTTGCGATCGCCTATTATTTCAACTGGCCCGAATATGTGATTACCGGTCTGACATTAGGTTTGCTGATTGGTGTTGCTGGTCTTCTAGGCGATCTGACTGAGTCAATGCTCAAACGGGATGCTGGAGTCAAAGATTCAGGACAATTAATTCCCGGTCATGGTGGCATCTTAGATCGTACTGATAGTTATATTTTTACTGCACCATTGGTTTACTATTTTGTCTCTCTCCTATTGCCATTGTTAGTTTAGTCATTAGTTAGTAGTTAGTGATTAGTGGTTAGTTGTTGCTTGTTGTACCAGACCTGCCATGGCACGTCTGTACATTAGTTAGTTTTTTTTACTCTCTCCAATGCGTTTGCACTTGTGTAACCAAACTTAGTAAATATACTTCAATCATAAAAAAATGATATCTTTCTCAATTGAAGGAAAAATCCAGTTGCAGCTATGGAGAAGTATGTCGATTTCTAGTCTGAATTTTACTCCTATGGCTATTGATTAGGTTGCGCGTCAGCGAATTTGACTGCTCAATTGCCAGATACTGATAGGTTATGTCTTCAGCCGGGGGATTGTGTACCTAGTCAAATTGACTGTGTTTTGAGGACAACGCCGATCGCTTTAGTCGCCAATTCAAGTAAAGCTTGCCAGCAAAACCACTTTATAACCATACAAACAGGGTTTTTTGCAAAATTGGCAACAACAGCCTAGTGGTAAAGGAGGAAGTGATGCCAGATGAGAAATCCCTAGCCATTGATGTGACTAAATTCGATGCTCGAAAGCGCGTTTTCGCCAAACCACCGATACTATCTAGTCACAATTCAGGCTGGGAAAACCTTGGTTTGGAATATCACATCCAACCTCCATACGAAAGCCCCGAACATTATGCGACGCACTATACACTTGTCATTAGGTTGAAATGTCAGTTAGGGTTTGAGCGATGGCTAGGTGAGTGCCACAAAAGCGAAGACACAATGTTAGGTGACGTAGCAATAATACCTCCCTATGTAACTCACAGGGCAGCTACTTCTAAGGAATCCGAATTTATTGCTTTGACGTTAAATTCTAGGCTGGTAGCCAATATAGCCTATGAATCAGTTAATCCAAATATGGTTGAAATTATACCACACTTTTCCAAACCAGATCCGCTGATCTATCAAATTGGGCTTGCTCTCAAAGCTGCACTAGAATCAAATAGCTTGGGCAGTCGCCTTTATGCTGATTCTATGGCAACGGCGCTGTCAGCTCATTTATTGCAACATTACTCTGTACCCAAACATTCCCTTCCAGATTATGGTGGAGGATTGCCCAAACACAAATTACAGCGGGTAACTGAATATATAATTGACCATTTAGCTGAAGATTTGTTGCTAGGATCTATGGCCCGGGAAGTAGGGATGAGTCGATACCATTTTGCTCGTTTATTCAAGCAGTCTACAGGGCTTTCTCCCTACCAATATGTAATTCACTGCCGAATTGAGCGTGCTAAGATGTTGCTTTTACAAACTAAACTTAAAATTTCTGAAGTTGCTTCTATGGTAGGTTTTGCCGATCAAAGCCAATTTACACGCCACTTCAAGCGCTTGTTAGGGGTCACACCTAAGGAGATTCGCAAACAGTAGCAATAATCTTCTAAAAAAGCAATAATCATCTATACAGCAACAATCCAGTTTTTATACCTTTAGATAGAAGAATTTAAAATCCCTATTGGTCTCGGCTAGTGGTGTTCAGCCCTAGCAGTTCCCCCTAGTTTTTGCTCACAATGCTGAGTTAGCAGTCTACAACTCCAAAATTGATGAGTAGGGTAAGTGTAAGGAGTCGGGGAAGAACGAGGACTTGACTGTCTGAGTTTTCTCAATTTCCCCACTCCTTTATTCCACTCTATCTATCTTACTTACCGTCAAAGTTTAGTTTGGTAACGTCGTTGGTGTGAAGAGGGGGATCTCAGCTGAAGCAAAAGTCTGATGGTGCATCTCAACACACTCTTCTGCCAAAAGTGCTGGCTGGGGGTTCTATCACTAGCTGCTTTTTTATCCCTTTAAGGAGAGTAAATGAACGGTAGTAGCGAGCCTCGCAGTATACGCTCTGATGCAATTAGAATTATTCTACCCTTAGAACTGCGATCGCAAATCATTGATATCCTCAATCAAACGCTGGCAACGACAGTAGATTTGAAGACTCAGATCAAGCAGGCTGATTGGAATGTCGAAGCTGACAATTCTGATGATATACACGAGCTGTTTGATGAAATTGCCACTGAACTGGATCTGTATATTGATTTACTTGCAGAGCGAGTCACAAATCTTGGAGGTTTAGCGATAGGGACTGCTCGTAATGTAGCTAGGCAATCAATCTTACCTGAATATCCCCTCAATCTCATGGAAACCAAAGACCATATTGCTTCAGTTGCAGAGCGTTTAGCAATATACGGTAATTTACTCTGGGAGAACATCGATCGCACAGCTGTATTGGGAGATGCAGATACTGCTCACCTCTATGCGGAAATCTCTATGGTCGTTGATAAACGTTTGTGGTTCTTGGACACTTATCTTGTCAACCCAGGTATGAATGTGAACGATCGGCTCGCAGAATATAACTGAATCATCTATGGGAATCCGGTTTGATTAGTGAAAAAAAATCGGCGTCGCATACAATGGGGATGGAGAATGAACCACTAAGACGCAAAGAACGCCAAGAATTGAGTTTTTTCAATTGAAAGAGAAAATAAAATCATGCCGCTGTCTCTGTAACGCCTAAAAATCTAAGTACATGTGGGGTGTGCGATCGCGTAGCTTCATGCACCAAAAACTG
>JANZYY010000014.1 GCA_026419705.1 Fischerella sp. | reverse complement strand
CCTCTGGTCACCTCCAGCAATTTTCAGGTAGACAACGAACTTTTAAGGGGTTTGTCTACAGACCAAGGATTTTTCCTTTATGGTGATGTCAATATTAGCGATTTGCGACGCGCGGTTACACTAGCCCTACATCGGCTGACGAATGGAGAATGGCATTTAGCTGTACATCCCCGTTGCGGTACAAATTTATCAGTAGCAATGCTGCTGACAGCTGGACTTGCAGTAGGTGCTCATGTTTTGCTACCGCGAGGACCGATTGAACAACTCGTTGGCTTAGGATTAGCAGCAACAACAGCAGCGGAACTAGCCCCTGATATAGGTGCTTTAGCACAGCGTTACTTGACAACTGCAATTCCCTTTAATTTAGAAACTGAAAACATAACACGTACCCATGACGTTTGGGGACGAGAAGCGTATTTTGTGAAAGTACACTGGCGGGAGTGAGAGGAAAGGGAGAGGGGAATTGGGGATTGGGAATTGGGAATTTGGCATTGAAGTACTGATTTTTACTATGCCCCTTGCCCCTCATTCAGGAAAATCAATATCATGAGAAAACTTTATTTTTTACTCCCTGGGACAGATGGTAAATTTGCCTGTGGTGGTCTTTGGGCAGAATTAAAAACATTTAATCTAGCCAAGCTCATTTGTCATGCTGATGTTGTGACTTACCGTCAACGAGAAGAGGGAAAACTTTTCATAGATGATGTAATTCAACAAAAAAACTTAGATGATGTGATTTTTGTCATTAGCTGGGGATTTGATGTAGCTCGACTTGTTGCTAAGCTCAAACAATATAATGTTGTTTACCATGCTCACAGTGCTGGATACCGATTTAAACTCCCTGGGAGTATTCCCATCATCGCTGTTAGCCGCAATACAATGGGATACTGGGGACAACTTTCACCTAATTCTTTAATTTATTATTTGCCCAACCAAATTGGTAATGAATTTCAAAATTTCCATCTTGAAAGAGATATTGATGTTTTGGTTCAGACTCGCAAATCTTCTGAATATTTAATGCAGGAATTGATTCCAGCGTTACAGCAACATTGTCAAGTATTTGTGGTTGATTCGTATATAGAAGATTTAGCTGGATTATTCAATCGGGCTAAGATTTATCTTTATGACTCCGCTGAATATTGGGCACTACAAGGTGTAAGTGAAGGATTTGGTCTGCAACCAATGGAAGCTCTTGCTTGCGGTTGTCGGGTGTTCTCCAGTATCAACGGTGGACTTTCTGATTACTTAGATCCTGGATTTAATTGCTATAAAATCGCTGGTTATTCAAAAGAATACGATATTCAACGTATTTTAAATGTTCTTGCAAATTGGACATCGCCAGCATTACCTGAGGATTTTTTTGCAGAGTATCGGATTGAAAATATTACTCAGCGTTTGCAAATCATTTTGGATGAATTAAATGAGTTTTTTGACCATAAAATGTGTCAATCTGCTAATATTAATAGCCCCACAAGAATACATTTAGCCAAATTACGCATACAGAAAATATTCCGCAAGGTGAGAAAGAAATATTTGAGTTTGAGAATGTAATATAGATCCTGAACCAGAAATGTTGAGGTAAGCTAAAGTTCAAGCGAACAAAGCTGGTGTAAAAAATGTGACTTAAATTGCGCTTTTTCACCCATCATCCCTAAAATAATGTAAAGCGCCAACCTCTATATAAATAAAGTTTAAGGCTGACGCTTTACAAGTTTATAACCACTTACTATTTTTAGGGTCTTTATTCAGCTGACCCCATGTTATTTATACTTACATAATCTCTTGTTTCTGTGTGAAACAAAGATTTTTTAATTATTTTTTTAGATTTACTTTCCTGACTATTTGTCAAGGGTTGTAAACCTGCGTTTTTTGGGAGTTATGGAGGCTCCCATCATTTCAGATATCCAGACTTCCAGGTTGCGTACTGGATGGGAGCGGAGAGCAACATCTGGGTGAACGATCGGTTCAACTAAAATTGTAAACATTCCTAAACGATTACCCGCTAATACGTCAGTAAACAAGCGATCGCCTACCATTGCAACTTGCTGTACTGGCAAATTCATCGCGTTCAGTGCAGCTCTAATTTTGCGTCGCGAGGGTTTAGCTGCGCCCAAATAGTAAGGTAAGTCCAGAGAACGAGCAATACCACCAATTCTGGCTTCACTCAGGTTATTACTTACCAAATATAATGCTGCTACCTGACGGATTTGTTTTACCCACTGTCGTAGTTCCACTGAAGCTGAAACTACTCTTATTGGTACTAACGTTTCATCCACATCCAACACTAGCCCCTTCAGCCCATATCGTTGGATTATGTCTGGTGTAAGGTTTAACACTGAACCTTCCAAAATTAAATCAGGCTGTAAGAGCTTGTTCCAGCGCATAGTCAAGGGTTAATAGTCAAGAATGAAGGGGAAGCAGTGTATACTTGGAGGTTTCTTCCCTGCTACAATCGTCAAGAGTTGTTACTTTAGTTACTACTTTAACAATTGACCGGGAACTAAATATTATTCATTATTTTTGTGCCTTATCGAATATGTGATTAACATTGCAGCTTGTTGTGCAATCCAATTTATCTAGTCGAGTTGCCAAATCAAAGCTGCAATTTCGTAAGAGTATCGGCGAACATCCTCAGCTTGATTTCGTGCTAATCTGCTTGTATGGATTCCACCATAGTTTGAATTTACACAACGATCGTCAACGTTTGGCAAAGAGATTGCCAAGCGATTACGCCCATTGCTAAATAATAATTAAGAATTCTGAATCAAAAATTAAAACTTTTCATTTTTTAATTTTGAATTTTGAATTTTTCATCTTACTCAACTTCATTAAACAGATGTTCCTCTAGCAGTGGTTGTACTTTGCGAAACTCCTCTGGAGACAGTAATTCTGGTTTGCCAGTTTTAGATATCCGTGCAAAAAACAGCAGTGGATCGAGAGGAGTATAAATTGCGTACTCTTGATCTTCGTAGTAGAAGCTCGCAAGCAGTTGTAATTGTTCTGGTTCTAAGTCAGACTGTTCGTCTTCGATTTCTAAGGTGAATATTTCTGACTCTTCGACTGGCGGTAACTCGCCTGCAACCGTCAAAGCGTAGGCTGTATTCTTGAGGAATAAATTTTGTTCTGATAGCACAGCTTGGGCGGTGCTAAAAATTTGGTCAATCGTAGCATCATCTTCTACAAGAAGAGCTTCTTCTTCCTCATCCTCACCTTGCCAAGCAAATATTTCCACAGGTGAGTCAACAGGAAGAAGTAAAAAGTACTCTTGTCCATTCACTTCCAGCGAATGCTCAATGTAACATTCGAGCGATCGCCCTTTGTCATCGGTTAAAGTGATGGTACCAGCTTGTTCACGGTCGTGTTCGTTAGAAAAAGGAGAAGAAAACATAGCCGAGGTGTGAGACTTGATAATTACCAGCTACTTTGGAAGGGGAAAGGATAAAAGAGTAAGAGGAATTTAGAACTCCACGTGGGAGCCAGTGTGTCTTTGCAGATTCCCGTAGAAGCCTGCTTCCGAGGTTTAAGACAGGGGGCTACTAGTGTACACGCAAAGCAGATTCTCGTCAGAGTACCTGGAGGACTACCCTACGGAAAGTCGCTGCGCGCTGGGGTGGGAGTGCAGGGTGGCAGAGTGCATTGCGCAGCCAATGCGTTTTTGAAGTTTACCTCCTTGTCACAACTGGCCTTGGGGTATCCCCCGTTGTAGCACTTGCAGTTACTTTGTAACACTTGGTGTTGGGGATTAGACAGCAGGGTTAAAGAAATTTTTTATTTCCTTTCCCCTTTAACCTTTAACCCTTTTCCACCTCTGCTTACTAATAGAATTCAGGATATCATGCGATAACGTATATAGTTACTCAGCAAGTACTTCTGTGGTTTTTGAGCTAATTCGTCTTGCGTCTAGCCATTGTTGTAAAATCAAAGCTGCTGCTTTGCGGTCAATTAAAGCTTTATGGCGTGATGGAGAACGGTTTTCTGCAATGAGCAACTGCTCTGCTTGAAAAGACGTTAATCGCTCATCCACATATTCCACGGGCAGATTGAGAACTTTACCCAATCGTGTGGCAAATTTTTGCACTTGCTTTGCCTGAAACCCCAGAGAACCATCCATTGAATAGGGTAAACCAACAACCAAAATTTGTACTTTTCGTTCATTCACCAACTGTTGTATTTGCTCCACATCTTGTTGAAAAGACGTGCGTTCAATAGTGGTAATCCCACTGGCAATCAAACCAGTGCGATCGCACCCTGCTACCCCAATCCGCTTGCGACCGATATCCAATCCTAAAGCAGAGACATGCTTAGGAAAAGCGGATTGGGGATTGGAAATTGGGGATTGGGCATTGTCGATTTCCTTTGCCCTTTGCCCTTTGCTGTTTGCTCCAATCTTGTCCCTCCTCTCCCATTCTCCCTCTCTGACTTTATTAATCGCCACTTGACTACTACTCCTGCTGTTGTGTTTCAGCTGACTCCGGCTGACAACGTGGTTCTGGGTGAGAGTTTTTGCAAGAAAAGGAAATAGTTTCTTTTGATGGATTTGGTTGTAATGCTCTGTCTGGAGAAGTTGGCTGATTCGGTGGTAGCCATGACATTCCACCCGGTATGGGTTTGCGAGCTGGTTGCAGACCTTGCAACACTTCTGGCAACTGAATTCCTTCTAAAGAAACAAATTTAGACTCTCGTATTTTATGCCACACTGAGCGAGACATGATCAGAGTGTGCTCTATTCTGTTTGCACCAATTTGCTCTAAATACTCTTCCCCTTCTGGTTGATAGTCTGCTGAAGCTAGTTGCAAGGGTTGCTCGGGAAAATCTTGAGTAATGCGAGCAAGTTGAGTTAGCAATTCTGGATACAACCAAGTATATGCTGGATGAACAGTTAGCGTCGCTAGATGTGGTTCTTCACCTTTGCGGTCTAGTGAAATTTGAAAATAGCCGATCGCTGCTTTACGTTGAGGTTCAAATACGTAACCACTCACCACTTCTGTTTTGGTAACCCATTGCTTGACAGCATCCACTAACGCACCAAACAGACTGGTTTTGAAATCGTGGGTTTGGCGATCGAACACCTGCCGTACTAGAGGTGGCATTGATGCTGTATCTAGTTGATATAGCAACTGGGCATCAGCATTACTGACTGGCAGCAAATTGGGTAGATCTGGCTGTGATTGTGCCAATTCAGCCAGCAGTTCCGGTTTAATTTCCCAATAGGTCATTTCAGCTAAGCGCTGAAAGCCGTTTCGCCGATACAGTGCTAGTGCTTCCGTATCGTTGACGTTTACTTCCAGTATCCAAGTGCGAGCTTCTAGAATTGACTCAAAGCAGTGACGTAAAAGCTGGGAGCCAATACCTTGTTTGTCGACAGCACGCTCCAAAAACACGCGCTCCACGCGCCAGGTACTGCGTGTGCGGTTGAATGGTGACACTTGGACAACTCCCAGAAGTATTCGTCCCTGTTCTGCTACATATCCACAGAAAATATGCTGTAACGGGTTGGGAAACCAGCTTAAAAATTTTAGCAACCCATACCAGCGGCGTAGCCATTGCATCTGCCGCATGGCAAAATCGGCTCCCTTTCTGGTTTTGGCTGCGAATGAATCTTGAGCTAGACGTTCAATCCCATCCAAGTCCCGGTATTGGATTGGTCGGATGACAATGCTAAGATTTCTTTGAATTAGAGAGGTCATTTTCATTCGAGCCGCCATTCAGCCTTAAATAACAGGAACAGAGGTAATGCTGCATTAATATTAACGGCTTTCTACTCCTTCCTTATTGATCCCAAAGAGTGATTTTCACAACTCAATATTACAATTCAATATTAAAAAAGCAGACTTGCTGATGACTACATTAGCCTGGACTCAACAAGTTCCGCTGTAAATTTATTTAAATTTTATTTAAGATTTGTATAGATTTAGTGAGGTTAAATAGCTCGGCGAGAAATTAATTTTTCAAAATTGGCTTGAGTTTGATGTAGTAATTGTTCTCGACTATCGGCTTGTGTTTGCTTCAGGGTTGGAACCAGATTGCGAGCTTGCAAAGCCATGTGCAGCTGGAGATGGGCTACATATTCACTGAAATCTTCTTCAACGACTGCACCTGTAGCCTTTGAAAAATTTGATGCCATTGCCACTGTGTTCTCCTTCGCTACTTAATTCCAAGTTAGTTGATTGACATTACCAAAATTTATCACGTTGGCTTGCCAGTCTTCTTAGTTCGCAATCAAGTTTAACGGTTTTTAGAAAAATTGTGGAGAAGTTTGAAGCGGTTGCAGAAGAAGGGAATCTATCATGCTTAGCGGGTGTTTTCTGTCCTCGGAGATTCCTCCTAACCGGAAATATACCGACACCTATGGTACTTTCAAAACAGAATAATGGGAGATTCCGGAACCTTGGATAGCGTCAGGAGTAGTTTGAAAACAGAGCCTAGCGTCTCAACAGATAAAACTAAGTATTAAAAACTATAATCAAAGCCTCTCCATACTGACGGCAATGAAAGTAACGGCAACTCGCGAATTAGAATCATCTGGACTAATCTGGACTTTGAAGTCTATATGGCTGTTGCTTATTGATACATCACATACTACCCAAATGCCTCTTTTTCGCTTTTTTAACTACCGAGCAAGCTGTTCTTTATTATCTCTATTAAGAGAACTCTTATCTTTATCCATAACTTTAATTTTATCTAACTGCTTACTTAAAATTACTAAACCTCGCCATGGTTGTTTTTTTGTGAGATTTTAAATTGATTTTTATAACTATCATTTTATTGGCAAAATTTTATGGAAACACCTTCAAAATTATTACTCAAACTCAGCAAACGTCTCTTTAAAAGTTTGGATGAACAAGAAAAATTTGTGGAAGCTTTAATCCATCCTAAACCTTTTTACCCCTGTATAATTTGGTGCCAAAATAAACCAGAAAATTCACCATTTTTAGTGGAAAAGCCCACATTTTGGCAACCTTCTTTCATAGACCGTTTATCTTTGGGAGAAAAACCAGGTCAACATCCGCTCCACGAACAGGGATATTTATATTGTTTAGACTTTTCTTCCGTATTTGCAGCTTCAGTTTTCCTAGAAATTACTCAGCCTGTAGATCTAGTTTTTGATATGTGCGCCGCACCAGGTGGAAAGAGTATTTTTGCCTGGAAAGTTTTGCAACCAAAATTGTTAATTAGTAATGAAGTGATTGGTAAGCGTCTTGGTATGTTAATTTCCAATTTGAAGCGTTGCCATGTTAGTCCATCTATTGTTACGAGTAAAGACTCTAGTATTTTTGCAGAAAGCATACCTTCATCTATCGATTTAGCGATCGTAGATGCTCCTTGTACTGGACAATCTTTACTTGCTAAAGGTGAAAAAGCACCAGGATGTTTTCATCCGAGTGCTATTAATAAAAGTGCAAATCGTCAAAAACGTATCCTTGCAAATTCTGCCCATATCGTTGCACCGCAAGGCTATCTTGCTTATATGACTTGTACATATTCTCCTGAAGAAAATGAAGAAGTTGGTGAATGGCTTTTAAAAAAGTTTCCTCAATTTCAATCAGTAAAAGTTAGTCATTTAAAAGATTATCAATCTCATTTAACTACAATGCCTTGTTATCGAATGTTTCCTCAAGATGGATTAGGAGCAGGTGCTTTTACAATGCTGTTTAAAAATACTGAGCAAGGGGATAAGAAGGAATTAGATGCAGATAAATTACCTGCCGTTTGGACAAATATAAAGCGATAGATATGGGAAATTTGAGGAAAACTAGTATACGTAAATTGCTCCGCTTTCATGCAGATTAAGGGTTGTATCTCCAGAATCTGTGTTCGATTGTCGGATGATAACAGTAGCAGAATTACCTTTTGCTGCTACGTCATACTTCAATGCAACATCCGGCTGCGCAGCATAAATCAGCACATAAGTAGGAAGAGAATTAGTGGTGAGTGTGGCACTACCTCCTACAGGAATTTCTGCGTTCAATGCATCTCCACCCGTTAAACTATACTGCAGGGGAGATGTTGTTTTATTTAGTATTTTAACTTTTACAAAACTTTGATAGTTAGCAAATCTTGCCACAGGTTGCCAAGGACCTACTTGATATGTGCTAGCCTTTTTGGGAGTCTGAGCTTTGATACCAATACTTGTAAGTAAACTCACAGTCAAAGCAAGCACACCAGTTATCAAAGTTTTGATTTTCATGTATGTCATTCCTTTTTATACTGTGGGTAAAAACTCAAATCAATGTGAAACTTGATGACTAGAACACATGAAAATTATTTTATTCTTTGTGTCTTGGTATCTTGTTATTTTAAGACTTTTTAACAACTAAGGTACTTAGATGCACCTTGTCCGGCTTTCCGTCAGAGGTGACGGGGGAAATTTTTCTGTAACAAATTTCAATACAAAAATTCTTCTACCTAAAGTAATAAACTTGTTCATATCGTTGACCGGTTGTGATAGACAATTGTCATAGTTGTTGTTTGTTAGTTGTTAGTTGTCTGTAGTCAAGAATTATCACCAATCACTATCTACTCACGGTTACCGCAAAAATACATTTAGACATAGTAGAGACGTGAAATTACCTAACCGAACGCCTGCGGCGTGCTTGTTTCTAAATTCTTTGTCACCAGATGTCTATTTAAAAAAAAAGCGATCGCCGGACTTTTTGCACAGTTAAATTATGTCGTGGATTTCTATCTATCCATACTGCGTCTTGCTACAGGCTTCTGGTGTCCAACCTGGATCTACTGCATTCTATCTATTGTGCGATACTGAATTGCTTCGGCAACGTGATGGGCTTGCAAGTTCTCGTCGCCGGCTAAATCTGCAATCGTACGTGCTACTTTGAGAATACGATCGCTAGCCCTTGCTGATAAACCTAACTTTCTAATCGCGCCTTCTAATAAGTTACGGCTAGTATCATCTAGCTTACACCATTTTTGCAAATGCCGACTCTGCATCTGGGCATTACAACGCAGATTTGGTTCATTTTCAAATCTCTGGAATGCGCGATCGCGTGCTTGTTGCACCCGTTCTCTAACTGTTGCTGAAGATTCACCCGTAGGCTGTTGGGTAATTTCCTCTGGCTTCAAACGATTCACCGCAACTTGCAAATCAATCCGATCCATCAACGGGCCAGAAAGCTTCGCCCAATATTGTTCTCTTTGTCGTGGCGAACAAGTACATTGTTGGATCGTATCCCCATAATAACCGCAAGGGCAAGGATTGGTACTTGCCACCAAAGTAAACTGAGCTGGAAACATAACCGATTGCTTGGTTCTGGAAATCGTTACAAAGCCATCTTCCAAAGGCTGACGTAGAAATTCCAATACATCACGTTTAAATTCTGTTAACTCGTCGAGAAAAAGTACCCCAAGATGTGCTAAGGAAATTTCTCCAGGGCGGGGAAAAGTGCCACCACCAACGAGAGACGGGCCTGATGCGGAATGATGCGGGCTGCGGAAAGGGCGATCGCATACTAACGAGCCTCTATTTTTCAATAAACCAGCTACCGAATGAATGCGAGTCACTTCTAATGCTTCTGCAAAGCTTAGTGGCGGTAAAATACTTGGTAAGCGTCGTGCGAGCATTGTCTTACCGCTTCCCGGTGGTCCTACAAAGATTAAATTATGTCCGCCAGCAGCAGCAATTTCTAATGCCCTCCGACCATGAGCCTGTGCTTTCACATCCTGCAAATCTGCACCATGTAGAGACGTTGCATGCAACATCTCTACAGTATTATCCAATTGCTCAGGTTTGTAACGCCTGGGATAATTTAAAAAATCAGCCACATCCGTAAGATTTTTGAAAGCATAAACTGCCAGTCCTTCAACCAAGCAAGCCTCTTGAGCATTATCAGCAGGAACGACTAAACCTGTAATTCCCATTTTGTGGGCAGCAGCAGCAATAGGCAATACACCAGCTACAGGACGAAGGCTACCATCCAGAGAAACTTCACCTAAGAAAAGGTAATCCCCTAACAACTCAACGCTAACTTGTTCAGAAGCCGCTAAAACTCCCACACTAATGGGTAAATCAAAACACGGGCCTTCCTTGCGTAAATCAGCAGGAGTTAGATTAATCACAATTTTTCGCATAGGAAAAGCAAAACCAGCATTTTTCAGAGTTGCCTTTACCCTCTCTTTGGATTCTTGCACAGCACTGTCAGGCAGTCCCAGCACGATAATTCCGGGTAAACCCCCAGAGACATCTACTTCCACCCCCACTTTCACAGCATCGATACCTACAATTGATGCGCTCCAGACTCTGGCAAGCATTATCCTGATTCCTTGGTCATTTAGTCATTTGTCCTTTGTCTTATCATTGACAATTGGCAAATGACAAATAAAAAATTACACATGGCAAATCAAGAGACGATTTTCAGCAAAATCATTCGTCGAGAAATTCCAGCCAATATTGTTTATGAGGATGACTTGGCAATTGCATTTACAGACATCAACCCGCAAGCACCAGTGCACATCCTTGTCATTCCCAAAAAACCCATTCCCAAATTAACTGATGCTGAATCTGAAGATAGTGAGCTTTTGGGACACCTTTTGTTAACTGCCAAGCGGGTAGCTGAAAAAGCCGGATTGACAAATGGCTATCGCTTAGTCATCAATACTGGTCCTGATGGCGGTCAAACAGTTTATCATTTACACTTGCATATTCTAGGAGGAAGACAGATGACATGGCCTCCTGGTTGATATAGAGACTGGAAAGTAAGTGGGAGTAGGGTAGGGTTAGGGGAAAAATAAGTACTTACTCAAAAATCAAAATCTGTAAAGAATGTAAAATCAAAAGTATTTATACAAAAATTAACATTAATAAACACAAATTAATTAAACTTGCTTTACAAATCGCAAACTTTCTTCTAATTTAATGAATGTAGGTAGTTTAACCTACGCAAATTATTAACGAAAGTTAAGCACTCATAGAAACAATGACAGCAACCTTAGAACGCGCTCGTAGCGCCAACGCATGGGAGCGGTTCTGCGATTGGGTAACCAGCACAGAAAACCGCCTATACATCGGTTGGTTCGGCGTACTGATGATTCCAACTCTCTTAGCCGCAACCACCTGCTTTATCATCGCCTTCATCGCCGCACCGCCAGTAGACATCGATGGTATCCGCGAACCAGTAGCAGGTTCCTTACTGTACGGCAACAACATCATCTCCGGTGCAGTGGTACCTTCTTCTAACGCCATCGGGCTGCACTTCTATCCAATCTGGGAAGCAGCTTCCCTAGATGAGTGGTTGTACAACGGCGGTCCCTACCAGTTGGTGATCTTCCACTTCCTGATTGGCGTATTCTGCTACATGGGACGTGAGTGGGAGTTGTCCTACCGATTGGGAATGCGTCCTTGGATTGCCGTAGCTTACTCTGCACCAGTAGCAGCCGCGACCGCAGTCTTCTTGATCTACCCGTTGGGTCAAGGTTCCTTCTCTGATGGTATGCCCTTGGGAATATCTGGAACCTTCAACTTCATGTTGGTGTTCCAGGCTGAGCACAACATCCTCATGCACCCGTTCCACCAATTAGGTGTTGCAGGTGTCTTCGGTGGCGCCCTGTTCAGTGCAATGCACGGTTCTCTGGTCACTTCCTCCTTGGTGCGTGAAACCACCGAAACCGAATCTCAGAACTACGGTTACAAGTTCGGTCAAGAAGAAGAAACCTACAACATCGTTGCTGCTCACGGCTACTTCGGTCGTCTGATTTTCCAATACGCTTCCTTCAACAACTCTCGCAGCTTGCACTTCTTCTTGGCTGCTTGGCCTGTAGTTGGTATCTGGTTCACCGCGCTGGGAATCAGCACCATGGCCTTCAACCTGAATGGTTTCAACTTCAACCAGTCAGTGATTGACTCAACTGGTCGCGTCATCAACACTTGGGCTGACATCATCAATCGCGCTAACTTGGGTATGGAAGTGATGCACGAGCGCAATGCTCACAACTTCCCTCTCGATTTAGCTAGTGCTGAAGTCGCTCCTGTTGCTGTTAGCGCTCCTGCTATCAACGGCTAATCTTCACGTAGAGACGCGATATATCGCGCCTCTACAAAAATAAAAAACGCTCTCCCAAATAGGGAGAGTGTTTTTGTTTTTAATTGTGCTTGATTAGTCTTCATGGTAGACCGAAAAGTAGTAATATATTAGATTGTGTCGTTTTAAAATCCGTCAATGCCGAAACTCAAAACTCGCAAAGCCGCGGCAAAAAGATTCCGTGCCACTGGTAGCGGTAAAATTATGCGTCGCAAGGCTTTCAAAAACCACCTGCTCGAACACAAAACCTCTGATAGAAAGCGTAGGCTTTCCAAAATGGTTGCTGTCAACGAGCGTGATGAAGAAAACGTGCGCTTAATGCTCCCTTATTTGTAAGTGATTCAGGAAAATTTCAGCTATGACAAGGGTAAAACGCGGTAACGTTGCTCGCAAACGCCGCAAAAAAATTCTCAAACTCGCTAAAGGTTTTCGCGGTTCTCACTCGACTCTGTTTAGAACCGCCAATCAACAAGTTATGAAGGCGCTGCGGAATGCCTATCGCGATCGCAAAAAACGCAAGCGTGATTTTCGCCGCCTTTGGATTACCCGGATCAACGCCGCTGTTCGCCAGCATGGCATGAGTTACAGCCAGTTTATCGGTAATCTCAAAAAAGTTAACATCCAACTCAATCGCAAAATGTTGGCGCAAATGGCAGTTCTCGACCCAGCTGGTTTCAGCAAAGTTGCAGAATTGGCAAGCCAAGCCAAAAGTTAAACAATGCGCATTCCTAAACAAGTAATGATGGGGAGAGGAGGTGATAGGGTGATGGGGAGAAAAACTCAGCACCCAAAACTTAACTCCTACAATTACTTTTTTAGGACTATCGGTAAAAAGGTTATTATTTTCCTGCTGGTATTTGTCCTTGTAATTGCAGCTACACATTTCTCTACATCTGCCGCAGTACTGTCAGACATTCAGCAGCGAGGCTATTTAACTATTGCTGTCAAAGATAATTTACGTCCGCTGGGATTTAGAGATGCGAATGGTACTTTGCAAGGTTTGGAGATTGACTTAGCCCAGCGGTTGGCGGCTGATTTATTAGGCAAACCAAATGCTGTCAAACTCAAACCTGTAGCCAATCGCGATCGCCTCTCACAAGTTTTAGATCGTAAAGTCGATCTCACCATCGCTAGGGTGACAGCAACAGAGTCACGCGCTCGTTTAGTAAATCTCAGCATACCTTATTACTTTGATGGCACGAGATTGATCGCAAAAGATAATTCTGTACAAAAGCTGAGCGATCTAGCAAAGCAAAAAATTGCTGTTCTCAACAACTCTAGCACTATTGCTGATGTACGATACTATTTACCGCAAGCAGAGTTGGTGGGAGTTAATTCTTATCAAGAAGCGCGATCGCTCCTAGAAAATAATGCAGTAGTAGCTTTTGCCGCCGATACCAGTGTTCTGGGCGGTTGGGTGCAACAATATCCTCAGTATCGGCTACTGCCAACAAAGCTATCAACTGAACCCTTGTCTGTGGTAATGCCCAAGGGATTGCAGTACGATCTACTACGACGACAAGTCAATGGGGCGATCGCTCGCTATCTAGAAGAAGGTTGGCTCCAGCAACGCACTCAATACTGGGGTTTGCCGTAAACTAGTCAATGGTTATTTGTCATTAGACTTATACAAATGACAAATGACTGTAGCGAACGGCTGATAATAAATACAGAAGAGATTTTTAATTAAGACAATGGATAACAATTTAGCCGTTATTTATCTCTCAATTTTGGTAGGTATACTCTTACTTACCGCGATCAATGTCTTTCCCCAGATTCTTAAAAATCGCAAACTGGAAAGGAACTTTTCGCGCTTGCGAAACAAGCTTACAAAAGAAAAGGGAACGACTCAAGAATATTACGAATTAGCGAGTATCTATTGCGAAAAAAAACTGTTTTCCCAGGCGGTGACTCTGTTTCAAAAAGCTATTAAAGCCGCGGAAGAAGAGGGAGAAGAAAATGTTGCTGTTATTTACAACGGGTTAGGCTACGCTTACTTTGCCCAAGAACAGTACGATCTAGCAATTCGTCAATATAAAGAAGCTCTCAAAAACAAGCCTGATTATGTAACAGCATTAAATAATTTAGCTCATGCTTACGAACGTAAAAATTTAACTGCCCAGGCGCTACAAACCTACGAAGAAGCACTCAATTACGACCCAAAAAACTCTACCGCTAAACGCCGTGCTGAATCTTTGCGACGTTTGGTGTCTGCGTAATTTAGAACCCCTCCCGCAAGCGAAGAAGTGCTTGGGGGTGGGTTTATAAAAGCTTGATGTTGGTGTTTAACGAAAGTCAACCAGCAAGCCAAAAATTAAGCGATTCTTTCTTTCACAACCTCAGTAAATTCAGTGGAACAATTTGTGTCATCAGCAACGATAGAAAAAAGAATATTCCGTTAAAATCATTTACCCCTGGACCAATCAGTTGAAGATGTATTGGCATGGCTTGGAGAAATATAGCCCGTTATCAATAAAAATTACGCTGATTTAGCCAACAAATAAACAATATATTGATTAAGACTCACACCTTCTAGTTCTGCTTTTTCAACCAAGCGACGATGCAAAGACTTTGGCATACGTACCAACAATTTACCGCTATAAGTTTCATCGTTACTAGGTAAAGGAATTTCATCTCCGGCTTCATAAACAGTTTCAATCCACAACTTCCGCGCCTCATTTATATTTGCCATCGCCTCTTCTAAAGTTTCTCCTTGAGAAAGACATCCAGGCAAATCTTTAATCTGAGCAACATATCCTCCTTCTGTATCGGGATATAAAGTCACAGGATATTGAAGATTTAAATAATATTCTAGAGATGGTTTTTCAGTTTGTTTATGCTTCTGATTCAGTGTCTTCATCACTCCACTCTTGTAAATTTAACAATTCAACTATTTGCTGAACATAAACACCTTTAACTTTTTGTCCGCCTTTTTTTGGGTACAGTAATTGTTCTACCAAGTGAGTCTCTAAAACTATGATGACTACCCTTAGATCTTTTTTCTTCAAAGCCAAAAGCTTCTAAAAGATAGCGCACATCATCAAAACTGACTTCTGGAGGTCACCTGAGAAATTCCTCCACTAATTTTTTTAATTTGTTCATTGAGCTATAGTATCATATATAGTATCACAATCATGCTACAAAATAGCATGGTGATGCGATGGTGACAACTTGCAGCGTTCGCAAGCAATCCGCAATCATTCCTTACAAGTTCTCGAATACTAAGGAATTTAGCAAAACGTTAATTTTTATTGAAATTTAGCAACACAAATGTTGTTTTAGTCGAGTCCCCAATCCTTATCAGCAACGACATTTCAGACATTAGTAGGGGATTTAAACTTACAAGAAGCCAACTACTGCCAGGCCAGAACTTTTGAGAGAATCAAAAACGATTTCATCATTAAACGCTAAAAGTCTACTTCTGATTCGGGCACACTTGGTTTAATTTCAAGGGAGAACACCATCATGAAATTGGCTTACTGGATGTATGCAGGCCCTGCCCATATCGGCACTCTGCGGATCGCCAGTTCTTTCAAAAACGTTCATGCCATCATGCACGCACCATTGGGCGATGACTACTTTAACGTCATGCGTTCCATGCTGGAACGGGAGCGAGATTTCACCCCAGTAACTGCCAGTATTGTTGACCGCAACGTTTTAGCACGCGGTTCCCAAGAAAAGGTAGTAAACAACATCACTCGCAAGGATAAGGAAGAAACCCCAGACCTGATTGTTCTTACCCCTACCTGCACCTCTAGTATTCTGCAAGAAGACCTGCAAAACTTTGTGGAACGGGCGCAGTTGGAAGCCAAAGGTGATGTAATGCTAGCAGATGTGAACCACTATCGCGTCAATGAATTGCAAGCAGCCGATCGCACTCTACATCAAATTGTCCAGTTCTATATTGAAAAAGCTCGCAAAAAGGGCGAACTTCCAGAAGGCAAAACCGAAAAGCCCTCCGTCAATATCATCGGTATTTCTACTCTCGGCTTCCACAACCAGCACGACTGCACCGAGTTGAAGCGGTTGATGGCTGACTTAGGTATTGAGGTAAATGCTGTTATTCCTGAAGGTGCTTCCGTTCACGAGTTAAAGAATCTGCCTCGGGCTTGGTTTAACCTCGTGCCTTACCGCGAACTTGGTGTAATGGCAGCTCGTTACTTGGAACAAGAATTTGGAATGCCTTACGTAGATATCACGCCAATGGGTGTAGTGGAAACTGCGCGTTGCATCCGTAAAATTCAGCAAGTAGTTAACGCCCAAGGCGCTGATGTAGATTACGAAGAATTCATCAACGAGCAAACCCTGCATGTATCGCAGGCTGCTTGGTTCTCCCGCTCAATTGACTGTCAGAACTTGACTGGCAAAAAAGCAGTAGTCTTTGGTGATAATACCCACGCCGCCGCTATGACCAAAATTTTGGCACGGGAAATGGGCATTCACGTTGTCTGGGCTGGAACCTACTGCAAGTACGATGCTGATTGGTTCCGCGATCAAGTCAGCGAATACTGCGATGAAGTCATTATTACCGACGATCACGGAGAAATTGGAGATGCGATCGCTCGTGTCGAACCCGCTGCTATCTTCGGTACGCAAATGGAACGCCATGTCGGTAAGCGCTTGAACATTCCCTGCGGTGTGATAGCAGCACCCATCCACATCCAGAACTTCCCCATTGGTTACAAGCCATTCTTGGGTTACGAAGGTACTAACCAAATTGCTGATTTGGTATACAACTCCTTCACCTTAGGAATGGAAGACCATCTATTAGAAATTTTTGGTGGACACGACACTAAAGAAGTTATTACCAAAGGCATTTCGGCTGAATCTGACCTCAACTGGACTAAGGATGGTCTAGCAGAATTGAACAAGATTCCTGGCTTTGTGCGTGGTAAAGTAAAGCGCAACACCGAGAAATTTGCTCGCGAGCGAGGGATAAAAGATATCACAGTTGAAGTGCTGTATGCTGCTAAGGAAGCTGTAGGAGCGTAATACCAACCCTTTGGTTGTGTAAATCTGGAAAATAAAAATTTCTTGGTGTCTTAGTGTCTTGGTGTTTCAAAAATTATTTTTTCACCACATAGATGCGCAACGGTGAGTCAGCGCGGT
Source organism: Fischerella sp. (assembly GCA_026419705.1). GTDB lineage: Bacteria > Cyanobacteriota > Cyanobacteriia > Cyanobacteriales > Nostocaceae > PCC9605. Next base: position 5,893 of record JANZYY010000014.1, on the reverse strand, counting down.
CTACCCTATCGGGAAGCCGCTGCGCGTCTATAGGGAGGTGCGGGTGCGGGTGAGGATTCTCCTGCATCCGCACATACAGCGCCGTGGTTTTCCCCATGTAGACGCCCGCAGGACGACTGACCGCAGGGTAGGACTGACGTAGACGCGCACAGCGCGGCTTCTCGTAGAGTAGGGCTGACCGCAGGGTAGACACAAAGACACAAAGAGGAAATATAGCTTCTTGACTGAGGAAAGTGATTGTGTCAACCCCCACACCAAGCGCAATAGCGTGTGGGGAAGATATCAAACCCAATTCCCAGTCCTCGATCGCTAGTCTCTTTTACTCCACCCAATGCTTAGCCCGTTCCACCGCCTTTTGCCAAGTGATAAAGTTAGCTATTGCATATTCACTCCCAACACCAGGCGAGAAATAACGGTCTATTTGCCGTTGTCGCACCAATTCTTCATAACTATCCCAAAAACCCGCCGCCAGACCAGCTGCCATTGCTATACCCTGGACAGTGGTATCGCGCATGACTGGACGTTCCACTGGAATACCTAACACATCTGCTTGGAACTGCATGAGGAAATTATTCTCACATGCACCACCATCCACTGTTAATTTCTGTATGGGTGCACTGCAAGATGCACTGATAGCTTGCACAACTTCCTTTACTTGGTAGGCGATCGCTTCCAAAACAGCGCGAACTAAATGCTGCGATCGCACTGCTGCGGTAATGCCAAAAAAGGCTCCCCTCGCGCTCATATCCCAGTGGGGTGCGCCCAGTCCGCTAAATGCAGGTACAAAATATACACCGCCGTTATCATCAACTTGATTGGCGATCGCCTCTGTCTCATCAGCAGTTTTAATTAGTTTGATGCCATCCCGCAACCATTGGATGCACGCTCCACTAGTAAACATGCTCCCTTCCAAGGCGTAACCCACATCTAAACTGCCATTGTGGTTTTGCGTCCATGCCACTGTGGAGATAAGTTGACGTTGAGAACGTACAATTTCTGAGCCAGTGTGAGCAACTAAAAAGCTACCAGTGCCGTAAGTACATTTCATGAAACCAGGGCGATCGCACCCGTGACCGAATAAAGCTGCTTGTTGGTCACCCAAAACAGCAGTAATGGGGATTTCCGCACTTATGACAGTAGTATCCGTGACACCAAATCTTCCTAAGCTGGGCTGAATCTGGGGCAATATCTGAACGGGAATTTTAAATAAATCCAGTAGAGTTTCATCCCATGCACAGGTTGCCAGATTCATCAACATTGTACGGCTGGCGTTACTGTGGTCAGTAGCATGAACTTTTCCACCTGTTAGTTTCCACAATATCCAGGTATCAATTGTGCCAGCTAAAACATGATTGATGTCAATACCCGTCACATGGTCTAACAGCCATCTAAGCTTGGTAGCAGAAAAGTAGGCGTCGATAACTAAACCAGTGCGATCGTAAATTTCCTCAGCATACCCTTGCGCTTGTAATTGATTGCACAAAAAAGCAGTGCGGCGATCCTGCCAAACGATTGCTCGATGCAGAGGTTTTCCAGTAGTTTTATCCCAAACTAAGCAGGTTTCACGCTGTACAGTTAATCCTATCGCTGCAATATCATTGGGGTGAATTTGAGCATTTGCGATCGCAGTTTGCATCACCCAGCGAGTATCTTGCCAAATTTCCTCAGCGTCATGCTCTAGCCATCCAGGCTGAGGATAATACTGTGTTAACTCTTTGTATGCTTGCCCAACAATCTTGCCAAGAGCATCGAATACAAAAGCGCGGTTGCCTGTTGTACCTAAATCCAGTGCCAGGACGTATCCTGATGATAAGGTTTTACTCATTGTTTTGAATAATTTGCGCTTCCGTCAAATCAGTATATGTTGAAATTAGTGAGTGCAGGCGATCGCATTCAAGTAGAATTACTACCAACAGAAACTTAGCTTTACATAAACACTGAGAATTTGAGATCAACTTACAAAATTAGTCCATAATTATACAAACTGGTAACGAATTAAATTTATAAAGACTCCGCGCCCCTGGTGCGCTTAATTTGCACTCCTCTGCGTTTAAAAAAGCTGCGATTTTACGCAAAGCTGTACTAAATTCTGTTATTTATCTTTCACACTTGGGATTAATATAAGTAATTACACTGTTTAATTGCTTATATGCAGTATCCTCTTGAACTCACATTTAAATTCTGGGCACTTGCACCCCAAATGTCAGTAGTTGATGCTCAGGGAAATTTGGTGTTCTACGTTAGACAAAAACTCTTCAAACTCAAAGAAGCAATTACCGTCTTTGCTGATGCAGAGCGAACCCAACCGCTTTACTACATCAAAGCCGACCGCATAATTGACTTTTCAGCTCGCTATAACTTCACCGACGCCAGCGAAATCCCTATTGGTGCTGTGAAAAGACGAGGCATGAAATCCTTATGGCGGGCGCGTTACGACATTTTTGATGGTGAGACATCCACCTTAAACATCCAAGAAAAAAACCCCTGGATCAAAGTTATGGATGCTCTATTTGCAGAACTCCCCATAGTTGGGATATTCAGTGGTTACGTGTTTAACCCAGTCTACCTAGTTAGCCGTGACGATGGTACAGTTGTGATGCGTTTGGAGAAAATCCCTTCTTTTCTCTCTAGAAAATTTACGATCAAACCTGTCGCTCAAATGAGCGATCGTGAAGAAAAGCAGGTTTTGTTAAGTTTGATGATGATGCTTTTGCTGGAAAGAACTCGCGGCTAGTTAGACTCAGCAAGATTAACCCTCATCTATAATTTTGCAGCAGTGCCACAACATATACCATGATGGCTGTGATAATATGAGAAACTGCTGCACAAATTTAGAAACAATAATTGATTGGATCATGGCTCTGACGCAACAGCGCAAACAAGAGATCATCTCGCAATACCAAATTCATGAAACCGATACCGGCTCTGCCGATATCCAAATTGCCATGCTGACTGAGCGTATAAACCGTCTTAGTGAACATCTGCAAGCCAATAAGAAGGACTTTTCTTCTCGTCGAGGTTTGTTGAAGTTGATCGGTCAACGCAAACGTCTTTTAGCCTATATACAGAAAGAGGATCGGGAAAAATATCAAGCACTGATTACCCGTCTCGGTATTCGTGGATAGGAAACTACCGCCTTATGTCTGCTGAAGAATCTGAACGCTTACCCTTTGAACCGAACAAAAAGCGCCAAAAGCCAGCCAAAGCTACCAGTAAATCCAGCGCTACCCAACCAGAATCTCCAAAAAACGAAAAGAAAAAGCCACGTTACAGCAAAGAAGAAGTTGCAATACCTCAGGTAGTCAGCCAACGGATGATACGCCGCGTGGCTGGCTTCTCTGGAATACCAACTTTTTTGGGTATTCTCACCCTAGTTGTCAGCTATCTGCTTTTGACCAAAGCTGGTATCAAACTGCCTCCCGTCGCTGTGTTACTAGTAAACATGGGATTCTTTGGTTTGGGAGTGTTGGGAATCTCGTACGGTGCTCTTTCTGCTTCTTGGGATGAGGAGAGAACCGGAACTCTGTTGGGTTGGAATGAATTTACTACCAATTGGGGACGGATGGTGGCAGCTTGGCGTGAATCTCGGCAGAAGAACGTATGATTTAAATAGCGCTCGGATATGAGATACCAGCTGAATCGGAATCTTTATGATTTCCGGTGTATTGATTGGGTTTGAGAAAAATGTTGAAGTTTAAGTTTCCCAACTTCAACATTGCTAAACTAACAGACGATCGATCGAGTAAACCTGAGATTGTAGGGTGCGTTCCAGCAAAGTGTAACGCACCTAGTTGGTGTGTGAGGATAAGTTATAAATCTCTCAAACTTTCAAATCCTTACGTAGACGTAACACAACGTGTTTGCATTGGCTCCCCTACTTAATATTTACTTTATAAAATATCTCTAATTAAAAATTTATAATTTTTTATACTCAATACTAGCAGTAGCAAAACCACTGAGCGTTAAATTTTTTAACTACTTTAGGATCGGGATGATTTCGCAAGCTTTACCCTGAAAATAATGTTTTTATGTTTATACATGTCCACTTACTTGGATAATAGCTAATAGCAACTAGCAATTAGTAACTGACATGATTGTAGTTATGAAAATTGGTTCCCCTGAGGCGGAAATCAACCGCATTAGTGAGGAACTAACCACTTGGGGGCTGACACCAGAAAAAATAGTTGGTAAGCACAAAGTAGTAATTGGTCTAGTCGGTGAAACTGCCGATTTAGATCCATTACAAATTCAGGAAATTAGCCCTTGGATCGAGCAAGTACTACGGGTAGAACAGCCTTACAAACGAGCTAGCCGCCAATTCCGCCATGGAGAAGCTTCTGAGGTAGTGGTAAATACTCCAGATGGGACTGTAACATTCGGCGAACACCACCCCTTGGTAGTGGTAGCTGGTCCTTGCTCAGTCGAAAATGAGGAGATGATCGTTGAGACGGCGCAGCGCGTCAAGGCGGCGGGAGCGAGGTTTCTGCGCGGTGGCGCATACAAACCCCGGACCTCGCCTTATGCCTTCCAAGGTCACGGTGAAAGCGCTTTAGAATTACTTGCAATGGCCCGGGAAGTCAGCGGACTGGGCATTATTACGGAAGTTATGGATGCTGCTGATTTAGATAAAATCGCAGAAGTCGCTGATGTCGTTCAAGTAGGGGCAAGAAATATGCAAAACTTCTCCCTACTTAAAAAAGTGGGAGCGCAGCCAAAACCTGTTCTCCTCAAGCGTGGAATGTCAGCAACTATTGAAGAATGGTTAATGGCTGCTGAATATATTCTGGCAGCGGGAAATCCAAATGTAATTTTGTGCGAGCGGGGAATTCGCACTTTCGATCGCCAGTATACCCGCAACACCCTGGATATATCAGCAATACCAGTGTTGCGAAACCTAACTCACCTGCCGATTATGATTGACCCAAGTCACGGTACAGGTTGGGCAGCTCATGTACCTTCAATGGCAATGGCGTCTGTTGCAGCAGGATGTGATTCTCTGATGATTGAGGTTCATCCCAATCCCAAGAAAGCTTTGTCTGATGGTCCTCAATCTTTGACACCAGAGGCTTTCGATCAGTTGATGCAAGAACTGGGAGTGATTGGTAAAGCTGTTGGACGCTGGCCGGAACCAGCTGTGGCTTTAGCATAGCAGAGTTGAAAGCCGACCGTAGCACTCTGAATCGTTCAGGGTGCTAGGTCCTTGAAATGAAAAACCCTTTCAGCTTAGAGGATAAGGTCGTCCGCGTAAACGAGTCGTGTGGCCGATCGCTGTTCGAACAGCAAGTATTCTTCCATCACGCTCCAGAAAAATGCGCGAAGTGTCTTCCGTCGAGCTTCTGACGGAATTGTGTAGTTAAAAGGCCGGTCGCATGGCTTGAGTTTTGCCAGGTGATTTTCACAGCCGCATCCATGTTCGATCAAGTAGCCGCGACGACTCGACACACTGTCAATAAACCGCCGTAGCATTGACACATATCCCCCATGTAGGATCGCATCAAACTTCCGCGCCACTGCAATGTCCTTTTCACTAAATCGGAAGGAGCGAACCTCAAATAGGTCTGCTCGCTCAAGTGGATGCAAAAATGTCCAGTAGAAGGTAGAAGGTACGTCGTAGCCAAGATCGGCGAAGAGGTCGCTGACGATATCGACAAGCGCTAGTCGCTCGGTTTGCTGTGGAGAGTCTTCTTTGTGAAGCTGACTCCGAATTTGCTGCAAGTCTGGATAGTTTTCTGGGAGGAAAGCGTCGCCATAGTGACTGACAGTTTCCCATGCGAGTTGCCCGTTCCCTTCACAGTAGGCTGCTTTTAAGTTTTCGCTGTCCGGACGCTCCAAAAAGAGGATATGTCCACACCGATTCTTGGCGAGGAACACCTGCGCCATCGCTGTATAGACA
>JANZYY010000150.1 GCA_026419705.1 Fischerella sp. | reverse complement strand
TACCATGGCTAATGTACAGAGCTGCCATAGTGCGTCTCTACAACTACCAACCACTAAACTAAACTCTGACAACTACTTTGCCGCAATTCTTACCAGCAAGCATATATTCAACGGCGTCGGGAATTGATTCTCAGTCTTAGAATATAGCAAGTTTAACAGCAGATAGTGGCATGAGAAAGCCACGCACTGAAGCTGCGTCCCAGAATAGTTTACTGTATAGTTTACTATAATAATACTCGCGGTTGATTGACGCTCTCAAAGTTATTTAAATACTCAGATATAAAACCAACAACTCTTTGACATCACCCCCCAACAGCAAGAATTTCTCCTACTGCTTCTATACCCAAATCAAAGGGAGGAGTTAATTTGACATAGGGAACATCACCACGGCGAAGTAACGTGTCAAACCCGCCGTTCACTCCAGCAAATTTATTGCGAATAACTACTTCATTGACAGCAGGTTCGAGAATCGGGACTTCAACAATTTCCAGAGCAGCTCGCAAGTTATGACTATGCTATTTGACAATCATTTTTTTATAAGTTTTAGAACTTATATTTTCAAATATAATTGTTGTTAAACATCCAAAAATTCTAATGGAGTATTACTTGCCTAATAAAATTTCGTTTTCTGCCTGTGCTAAACCCGACTTTACAAGTCCTCTGATGTCCTCAGTTCCTGATAGAACGAGAGTGGGACACTGGATGAAACGAAATCGTTCTAAATAGGGGTAGTTGATGACAGCTAAAGGTGCATAGGGAGGATAGGTAAAGCATTTTGCCTCATCTAACATACAAAGGTGATTTAATTCTGTGGATTCTAAATATTGGGCACAAAAAGACCATCTTTCCATTAGATGCGAATCATCTGGTTTAATTTGAAAGACTCGCTCGTATCTATTGGCGATCGCTGCTTTTTATTCCTCAGTAAAATCATCCACATTACATAGTATGAGTTTTTCCACCCGTTCTGAATAAGCTGCTGCTACTTCTGCACCTAGATAAGCGCCTGTGTAGTGTCCGAGCATGCTGGTTGTGTTTACATTTAACTCATCCAAAAGCATAATTACAGTCTTGGCGTAGTCAGCAACAGAATAAATTCTAGGAGGTTTATCGGAATCACCAAATCCCATCAAATCCATTGCAATAACGCGCTTGTTTAGGCAAAGATAGGCATCAAATTTTTAAATTCGTTACTGCTAATTGGATTTATATTTAGTAGCAAAAGAGATTTTTATTCATCACCAATTTGGTAGTGAATCTGACTATCTTCTGTGTCTAGAAAATCTCGTTTAATTTTCATCTCATCCTGGTGGGGTGGGCATCTTGACCGCCCCGCCAAGTGCAAATTCAACGCACAACAGCTTAGATTTATATCTTTTGTTACCCAGCTCTTACCTGGAAAAAGTTATGCCAATCGGCTTTTAATTTCCTCCGCTAAATTTTCCAGAGATACTTCTACCTGTTCGCCGCTTTTCAAGTCTTTGATGGAAGATTTTTGGGCTGCAGCTTCATCTGCACCAATAATCACGCAGAATTGAATTCCCTGTTTGTCAGCTAGTTGGAATTGTTTGCCGATAGCACGTTTATCAAAGCTAGTAACAACATTAATTCCGGCCTGGCGTAATTGTTGAGAAACTTTGAGGTAAAGTGGCATTAAATCCTCTTGTAAATTTACTACCATCACCTGTGCTGGTGTCGGTGCAAGAGAATTTAAAATGCCAGCTTTCAACAAGCGACTCATTAAGCGAGTTAAACCAATTGAAATGCCCACACCAGGCATTTTTTCGCCTAAAAATACCCCTACTAATTCTTCATATCTACCGCCAGAACAAATGCTACCTAAGGCTTCATGTCCAACCAGAGTTGTTTCGTAAACTGTACCGGTATAATAATCAAGACCACGAGCAATAGATAAATCTATGCAGAAGCGATTTTCCGGAACTCCAAGATTGCGAACGCCTGCAATCACTGTTTCTAGTTCTGTCACTCCCAGATGGAATTGTTCGGCTTCTGGCATAGTTTGAGTGAAGTATTTGAGCTTATCTAATACTTCGTCAACAGAACCTCTAATTTTAATAAAGTCGATGATTTTTTGGGCTTGCTCTGAAGAAACACCATCTTTTTCCAAATCTTGCTTGACCCTATTTTCGCCGACTTTTTCTAGGGTATCAACAATACCAATACAAGATTTAATTTTGTTTGCTTCAATCCCTACAGATTGAAAAAAACCAGTGAGAATTTTGCGGTTATTAATGCGAATAACAAAATCACCAATATTGATGGCTGTAAATATTTCAGTAATAATAGCAGGCATCTGAGCATCGTAGAGTAAACTCAATTCTCGACGCCCTACTACATCAATGTCACACTGCCGAAACTGGCGAAAACGACCGTCTTTTGCCCTTTCACCGCGAAAGACAACATCCATTTGATAACGAGCAAAAGGAAATGTCAAGTCATTGAGATGACGGGCAATATATGCAGCCAGAGGGACTGTTTGGTCAAATTTTAAAGCCCGTGCTTCCGAGCCTGTCTCTCCTGACTTGTCTTTTTCTGCTTGCCGATTTGGAGGCAAGATGGGATCGATACCATAAATGATGTTATCACCTTGATTACCCTTGGCTTGCAAAACTTCCAAACGTTCTACTGCTGGAGTTTCAATGGGGGTAAATCCATAGCTTTCAAAAACCCGACGGATTTTATCAAGCAAATATAATTCCAAGCGCTTTTCGCCAGGAAGAAATTCCGGAAAACCACTAGGAGTAGAGAAATTGATTTTTTCAGCTCTTGCCATGCCTTTAAGCCATTCAAAATTCTTTTTTCAACATACCAAAACTATTAGCTGTGATCTGACTACTCAGAGTGCAATATATCAGTTAACGTACCTATGGTGTGAATTAAAGCGATGACAAAAATTAGGTTTTAGAAATCGACAATAGATGCAGACACCCGTTAGGGCGGCTATGTTTCTCTAAAAACCTGTAGGGGTGAACTTTAGTCTTCAAAACAGGGCTAAAGAAATTATTTCCATGATTTTCGTGACTTGACACGGTTTGATTTCTGCCCGCAGACTCACACTTAAACCCTACTGAAGACCCAAACTAATTATTTGACTCGATGCTCTTGCATCATTGTGCGCTTAAAGACTTGATTATTTTTAAACCAGTGTAAAGTGCGATCGCGATAATTTCCACAAGAACTAAGATGGATCATTTCATACATATGGGCCTCTGGTAAAGCTTTGTATTTAAACCACAAAATCATGATAGAGTCATCTACTTGCCATGCATAACCTTGAAGGCGATCGGTATCGAACCAAATTTTTTTATCTTGGTATGTTGCTGGAAAATGATGTTCCTCATATTTCCCATCTTCCCATGTATACTTATTGATTTGGTCGTAGGGATAGGAACCATTTTCTGGAAACTGATGGATTAAGTATGAGTGATGCTTGTCAATAACATTGCCCGCAGCATCAATAATTGTATATATACCTTCCCACTCTCCTTGGTGACGAGCAAGAAGGGGCATTTCTTTTTTGATCGTAGACATTAAAACTCTCCTGAATTTATAACTGGCTTACTGGGTATTAAACCACCAGGGATCGGGAATAGACTTTGTTTTAATCAAAAATGCTTTTTTCCGCATAAACCGCGTTATTGCTCCTGGTCCCATGCGGGAACCACCCAAACCAGAAAACTTGAAGGAATTTTTTTCTCCTTCGTGTATCAGGGCAGTCAGAGCTGCATCATTGATACTTATAGTACCCGCATCTATATGTTGGGCAACTGCTAATGCTTTTGTTTCATCTTGAGCAAACACCGCTGCACTCAGTCCATAAATGCTGTCATTTGCCAAGTTAATCGCTTCTTCTGGCGTGGAAAATGACATCACAGGCATAATCGGGCCGAATGTCTCTTCGGTCATCACTTTCATCCCATGATTGACCTAAGTGAGAACCGTAGGACGACACCACCACCCCCCACCATTATCCTCGACTTTGCCGCCGCAATGTACAACTGCTCCCTTTTCTAGTGCATCTTGCAAATGGTCGCTAATAGTTGCTGCTTGTTTTTCCGCAATAATTGGTCCAATTTCTCCACTTTCAACTGTGGGATAAGCTAATTGCAGGCGCTCAGCTTTAGCTACCAATCGTTCCACAAATTGTTCAAAAATAAATTCAGCAACATAAATTCGCTCGATTGAAAGGCATGATTGTCCAGAGTTGACAACGGAACCCCACAAAATTGCTGAGGTTGCTAATTCCAAATCAGCTGATGCCAAAACGATCGCCGGATCTTTGCCTCCCAATTCCAAAAAAGCAGGTATAAAACGTTTTGCTGCTGCTTCCCCTACCTTTCGCCCTGTCGTCACATTCCCGGTAAAGCATACTAAATCGACATTTTGGACGAGAGCAGCACCAGTTTCGCCTCCTCCCTCTACAAAACTTAATACATCCCGCAATTGGGGGATGGTGTTGATTGTTGCCAGAAGTGGTGCCATAAAGCGAGGAGTAATTTCGCTGGGTTTGACGATCGCAGCACAGCCTGCCAATAATGCTGGAATAGTATCAATGGTGGAAAGCAAAAGCGGAAAATTCCACGGACTAATCACCCCTACTAGGGGATAAGGAACTGCTGTTTGTTCCAATTTAATAAACGGTACTGCTGTCTCTTTTTCTGTATTTTTCAAAAACATTGGTGCTAATTTACACCATCTATCTATGTTGGCAAGAAACGAGTCAATTTCCATTACCGAAATAGACAATCTTCCTGTATCAGCTACCAAAGCTTCAGTAAGTTTATCTCGCCCCAAAATCACGGCTTGCTTCCACTGCTGCAAAGCTTCTATTCGACCTTCCAAACCAAGTTGCAGCCAGTTTTGCTGCGCTCTCCGCAAGCGATTGCATTGCTGTATCAACAATTTTGGAGGCGGTGGTATAATTACGTAATCATATTTGCCCGTGCGCGGGTTGCGGACTTCTATTGGTTTAGACATTAGTTAGTTGTTAGTTGTTAGTTGGTTGTTGAAAACAAGGCAGCACACACAAAGATTATTAACCCCTATCCGCTATCTACTAACTATTAACTATTGGCGATCGCACATGCAGAATTGCTTTGTTTGCAAGTTGGTAGTTCTGGAGGTGGTGGCATTTTGAAAATTTCGCGTGCTTGTGCTGGTGTTGCTACTTTCCGACCCAGGATATGCGCCATCTGGACAATCTTTTCTACGATCTCGGCGCCATTTACCAGAAATAGGTCGCGTGCGCGCCAGTGGTGAAACACTGAAGCTCCTGCTTCCCAAAGGCGGACAGTTTCCCCCATCATCTCCTGCGGGCTGTAGGGGAGTTCGGGATTCTCCTTGCGGTAGTCAGCATCATTGCAACGACACTGAACAATCAGGGGTAATTCGCCGTTCACTGTTTTTCTCCCAAAATCTCGAATATTGCCCACTATGAGCAGAACCGAGAACTTCTCGGTCATGGTTTTATTATGAAGGCGATCGCGTACAGACGCGCCGTAGCACGTCTGTACAAAGTTTATTATGATTTTGCGATCGCGACATTTCACTTTTAGCCAGGGAAGTTGTCAGGAAACTTTAAAATCTCTATTGTTAATAAAAGTCAACTAATTACGGTCAAGACTGTCCCAATATATTTATAATTTTAAGTATCATTTATGACAGAAAATCTTTTACACGCCTATATGCCCCTAATTCTATGGATGAGTTTGGGGCTATTTATTTTTAGATTCCTACCTCAATGGCTTCCCCGTTTCTTAGGTCGCAGTCTTTACTGGGTTGGTGTACCCTTGGAGCTTTTTGCATTAGCCCGTCAAAGTCAACAAGGACAATTTCATAACGGGGTAAGCTTACCTCTACTAGCACCAGTAGTGACAGTAGGAGCGCTAGTTTTAGGTTTGCTCGTAGCATTGTTGGTTTTATGGGGATGGAAAAGGTTACTGTCTTACAAACCAAGGGTCAATAAAGACACTGTTTTGGAAGATAAGGTGAGTTATTTCTCTATGTCCTCCCAAACTTGTATTCCTGTGTCTTTTTTTTATAGTCTTGACTCTCATACCCAAGGCAGTTTTATACTTGCCACCGTCTTGGGTAACACTGGCTTTGTAGGTTTAGGAATTGCCCCGTTTTTAATCAATTCTGATGCTCTTAGCTGGGCTGTACTCTACAGTATTACCCATAACCTTGTCGGGCCCTATGGAATGGGAGTAGTAATTGCCAGCTACTTTAGTCAATCAAAACCTTCGACTAGCTGGTGGATGCAATTGCGCGAGATTCTGAGTGTACCTCCTCTTTGGGCTTTTATTATTGGTATTCTCACTCAAAAAATACAACTACCACAAGTAATTGAATCAGGATTGCAAGGATCTATAAGCATTGTGATCGCCTGCGCCTTTTTGCTGACTGGTATCCGCTTAGGTCAACTGCGCGGTTGGAAAAGTATTAAACTAGCTGTTTTACCAGCCGCAATCAAAGTTGGTATTACACCCCTATTCGTTGGCTTAGCAACCACTTTGTTACTGGGACTATCAGGCGATCGCCGTCTGGCAATGGTCTTAATGTCTGGTATGCCCTCGGCTTTTACTGGTTTAATTTTAGCGGAAGAGTATAATCTAGACCGCGATTTAATCGCTAGCAGCATCATCATTTCTACACTGCTGCTACTGCTGATGCTGCCTTTGTGGATTATAGTCTTTGGATGAGATCAGTTTGCACGCGAAATTTCTGTGCCAAAACTCTGCCACAGGCGTGCGTTTATATCTGCCAGCCTGGAGCGTTTCAAATTGCTACTCTTTTTAAGAAAAGAACAAAAAAGCAATCCATATATTACTGTAAATTATTTCTTCATATAAAGAGAAAGAGCATTTTCGCGCAAAATCGCAGCTGCAATACCATCAACTTCACTAACAGTGAGATCGGAATCCCGAATTGCTTCCTCCAACACTTGCGCCAAAATTTGCCGACCCCACTTTGCTCCCAAATAATACAACTCTGGAATTGAATGAGCATCGGAGGAATACATGACTTTACTGGTAGGTGTCAACTCCAATAGTTGTCTGAGGGTTGCACGCATCCCCGATACACTCAAAAAAGGTACGGCTAAACCGAAATCCAAATAGACTTGGGGGTAGACAGAAGCGAGATACCCAGCTTCGCGCGTATAAGGATAAGAAGCATGGAGCAAGACAACAGGGACATGGCGATACTCGCGTAATTCCAACAGACGACGCAAGTAGAGAGGATTTGCCAATCGTAAATCTAAATCCGGATCGCCATAGCCGGTATGAAATTGTACTGGTAGCTGATATTTAGCCGCAACCAAGAGCGCTTGTTGTAGCAAAAAGTCAATCAGGTGTTTATCTGCAAGGCGTAGTAGTTGATGTTCAAGTTGTTGTTTGAAGTCGTAAAAACTACAAGCTGCTGCAGCCAAAGAAACAGGTTGAATATCCAAGCCACAACGGTAACAGGCTATGGTCTTAAAACCAACAACTTCAAAAGGTGGCGGATCAATTTCACTAATAAATCTTTCTACGAATGTATCGAAATCGTCAATTTCAGCAATCAGTTTTTCTGCCAAGACTTCCAGTCGTAAAATTCTTTTGACAGGAACAAATTTTTCATGCCACGATAGCGGCAGGATAGAGTCTGGTTGCAATCCATCATCTAAGTAAATTGCTTCTAGGTTGGCGGCGCTGAGATACAGTTTTGTTAACTGTTCTAACCCTAAGCTTTCCCGACGTGCTAATATTACCTCTTCCTGCGGTTCACAGTTGAGAAAAGCTGCTATTTCCCGCAAGCTGCGCCTATAGAAAAAGGTATTGCGGGCATGGAGATTGATGATTTCTGGATCGTAGCCTTCAGTGAAGGCAGCAGCATAAGAACTACGAGCAGCTACTTCAGGTTTGAGCAGATTGTGGGCGTGTTGGTCAATGGCGGGAATGTCAAAAAGATTCATTTTAGACCTCCAACCTGCTCTGCAAAATGCAGCACAGTTTTCGGCAGAAAAGCAGCTTCCTCTGAGCGATCGCTGTGTTTAAGTGTCTAGCTGATAGGGTTTGATCGGTCTGCGAAAGTCCGTCTTGACGGAGACTACCTCCCTAAAAAATTTAGCGTGGTTATACGACTAATAAAATGAATATTTGTTAAGCTAAAGGCGCTGGTAGGAGGAGTAATGTCAGCGCGATGCACTGGTTGTTGTCTGGTTCTTTAAGTGTAGAGACATTGACGGTTAACATTCAGAATTTGCCAGCATCGTTAAAAGGTACGAAGCTGGTGCAGATGTCAGACTTACATTACGATGGTCTGCGGTTGTCAGAAGAGATGTTAGAAAAAGCGATCGCCACCAGTAATGAAGCAGAACCTGATTTAGTTATACTCACTGGTGACTACGTCACCGACGATCCGACTCCAATTCACAGGTTAGCTCTGCAACTTAAAAATTTACAAAGTCGCGCTGGTATTTATGCTGTACTAGGCAACCACGATATCTACTATCATCGCTCAAAAGCAGAAATTACGGATGCATTAACTAGCGTCGGGATTGCAGTTCTTTGGAACGAAATAGCCTATCCACTTGGAGAGGAATTACCTCTGGTTGGACTTGCTGATTATTGGTCGCGGGAGTTTCATCCTATATCGGTAATGAACCAATTAGATCCGGCAAAACCCTGTATAGTCTTATCTCACAACCCAGATACTGCCGAATTTTTAAAACAATGGCGAGTAGATTTGCAATTATCCGGTCATAGCCATGGCGGTCAGATTGTGTTGCCGGGAATTGGCCCGGTAGTTCTTTATTATAAGCAGCTTATTGACAAAATACCTAAAAGAGTGAGGCGAAGGATACCTTTTTTGCGAGCGGGCTTAGCTAAAGTCATGCGACATTGGGAATGGGCACAGGGGTTTCACTACGTTGGCACAAACCAATTATACGTCAATCGCGGTTTAGGAACTTATCCACCAGGGCGTCTGTTCTGTCCACCAGAAGTAACTATTATTACTCTCGAAGGATAGACAAAACTAAACTACCGCCTCTTACGACCGAAAAATGTCAGTAACTAGCGGTAGTTTATTAAATATGCTCCAGATTTATACGAGTTGAAATTCAGTTTCAGAATAACTCAACTAATGTGGACAAGATTCGCAACCACAATATCCTCGAATTAAAGCATCCGCAATTAATTTCAGCTAGGCAGGCATTCTTGGCTGTGCGTTCAAAAACCTCCAAAACAACTACAACTAAATGAACTCAAGGCGAAAACTATTTTTTGATTCTTTGGATGCAATAACCTCAGATTTAGTTGCGACCAGACTAGAAGCGGGGGCACAAGCTCTAGTCTGAAGGGAAGTTTCAATCGATCTGTGCCTACTTTTTAAATTACCATCACCGTTCTTAACCAAAACCCCTATTTTACTAAATTTGACTAGCAGTAATTTTTTGCAATAATTAACAATATATTGTTATATCGCTGATGGTCTTTGCTTTGATTCACAGACAACCACCATCCTGATGCCCGAACCAAAGACCAAAGGCAATTTCAAGGCTATTGTCCGCTATTCTGCGCTTTGATCCCAGAGACATCACCATGGTTTGGGTGTACAGGCTGGAGAAAGGCAAACAGGTACTTCTTGCTCCTGCTCATGCCTTGAATCTCGAAACCGAGCAGTTGTCTCTGGAGGAAGCCAAAGCTGCCAGTCAGCAATTTCGCAAGGCAAGCAAGGACATCAATAACAAGTCCATCATCATTGAATTTCAAAACCAAACGTGCAATATGCAACGACATTAATTTGAGATAGCGACGCTTAATTTGATACGACGACAGCTAATTTGAGATAACGACATTTAATCTGAGATTCGACAATTCCTAAAGCCAGCAGTCGGATTTGAACCGACGACCTTCCGATTACAAGTCGGATGCACTACCGCTGTGCTATGCTGGCGTAGACTTGGTCGCTACTGACGCAAGTTAGCTTTTGCTTTCACAAGTTGCACTAATTTGTTATTATAACATAACCTGGCTAGTTGTAAACCAGCAATTGCAAAAAATATTTAGTTTTTAACCAGATACGCATAAACTTCCTTGACAACAATACCTCTGGCTATTTTGCCAGCTATAAGCACGGATAAAGTTGATAAACTAATATCAACATCACAATATCACAATCACAATAGCCTAAAACTCTAGGTTAGATGCAGGAATATTTGGTACAGTTTTAAAGCGCTACTTTTTGCACGGCTGTGTACAGAAACAAAAAGACATAACTTTTTTTACGAACAAGAAGCATGGCAGCATTGAGC
>JANZYY010000149.1 GCA_026419705.1 Fischerella sp. | reverse complement strand
TAGAGTAAATTTTCCCTGTTTCTCCATTAAACTTGAAGCCCCGTACTCTACCTAAGACTTCACCTGTTTCTGTAATCACTTCCCAATTGATGAGGTTGCTGTATGCATCAACCTCAATATCTTCGATCGCATCTTCGTTATCAACCAAAATTACATCCCCGATTTGGCTGATGTTGCTGAGGTACATGTAGCGCGGTATTCCAGACACAGAGATCAGGCTGTCTCGCAAGCTAAGAGCCACAACCTCTCGCTGATCTACATCTACCCAGACTTGACTTACTATTCCTAGCCGCTTGCCATTGTCACGGGTAATTACCTGAGTATTTAAAATATCGGAACGCCTAATTACTTGTTCAGAGGTCATTCTATACCGAGTCCTGATCTCGAATCCGGTTTATCTATACACTATTATTAACAAATTCTCAAGCCGAATTATTAGACGATTGTAACTTAATACCCAAAACTTGAGTAAAGGCTCCTCTTGCCTGAGTAACGCCAATCGTGCGTTCGGCTGATTCTATCATTGGGCGACGCAAACTCACAACAATAAATTGTGCTTGTTGCGCCTGTTGCTTAATCATTTTAGCTAATCGTTCCACGTTTGCCCCGTCAAGAAACATATCCACTTCATCAAATGCATAAAATGGTGAGGGACGATACCTTTGCAAGGCAAAAATAAAACTTAATGCGGTAAGAGATTTTTCTCCCCCAGACATGGAAGCCAGGCGCTGTACGGGTTTGCCTTTTGGGTGTGCTACTAAATTCAATCCGCTGTTAAATGGATCTTCGGGATTGTCTAGTTGCAAATAGCCGTCACCTTCAGAAAGTGTGGCAAAAATTGATTGAAAGTTTTCATTAACGGCGTCGAAAGCTTCTTTAAAAGCGCGTTGGCGTAAAGTGGTAAAATTTTCAATCCGCAGCAATAATTCCGTACGTTCTGCTGCTAATGTCTGTAATTTTTGACTGAGTTCTTCTAATCGTTTTTGGGTACGTTCGTATTGTTCCAAAGCCAGCATGTTGACTGGTTCCATCGCTTGCAGGCGCTTAGAAAGCGATCGCAATTCTTTTTGTAATTCTTCTAAATCGACTTTATCCGGTACTTCTGGTAACGGAGATGGTAATTCTGTCGTCACTGTTTGCAATTGCGCTTGCACGTTGGCGAGTTCCTCACGCCTTGTCTGTTGAGTTTCTTGCAGTTTTTGGATTTCCCATTCTAATTGTTGTTGACGCAACAGGTGCGATCGCAATTCCTGTTCTGTGCGATCGCGTTTTTGTTTTTCTTCCCCCAAACTCGCTTCCATTTCACTCAAACGTTGGCGAGTATCAGCAATCTCAGCGATGATTGCTGCTTCCTGTTCTCTCAGCGCTGCTAGTTGATCTTGCTGTTTTAATTGTTCATATTGGTATTCTTTAATACGCTCAATCGCTTCTTGATTTTTTTCTTGCAATCGCTGTTGTTGATTTTCTAAACTTTTCAGGCGTTGTTCCGCTTCTTTTAAAGTCTGTTCTCGTTGTTGTAATTGCTGCTCTTGATTTTTAATCGCTGTTTGGATTTGTTGCCATTCTTGGGGGGTTTGGGATGCTTCCAAATCTGCCAATGCCTGGCGTAATTGTTGCAATTGTTGCTCTTGTTTTGATAAATTCCGATCTAAAATTTCCAAGCGAGATTGAGCATGAACCAATCTTTCAATGTTTTGCGCCAGCTGCGAGCGCGTACTTTCCATTTGCAGTGTCAAAGTTTTTATTTCTTTTTGTAACTGCTCCAATTGCAGCTGTTGTTCGCGCCGTACCTGTCGTGCTTCCGTTAGTTCTTGCGAAAGCTGTTTGGTGCGGGTAGAAACAGATGCGATCGCTTGCGTACAACGTTCCAAAATCCGCTCTAAATCTGCCAAACGCTTTTTCAGCGCCACGATTTCCTCTGATTCCGTCGCTTCTCCACTACCAAACCGTAACCCCGAACGCTGGACAATGCTACCACCAGTCATTGCACCGCTAGTTTCCAGCAATTCCCCCTCCAAAGTCACTATCCGATATAATCCTAGGTTTTTACGGGCGTGTTCCAAGGTGGAAAATACAACGGTATTGCCAAAAACGTAAGCAAACACATCTCGATAACGAGGTGCACATTCGATTAAGTTCACAGCATAGCCAATAAAACCTTGAGCTAAGCGCAATGTTGCATCAGGGGTAAATTTAGGGGCATGAATTTTATTCAGCGGTAAAAAAGTGGCTCTACCAGCGCGTTTTTGCTTTAACAGTTCAATTCCCGCCGCTGCAACTAAATCATCTTCTACCACGATATGTCCCAAACGTGCACCAGCGGCGATTTCCAAAGCGAGTTGAAAGCGTGGTTCCACCCGTCCTAACTGCACAACTAACCCACAAATACCAGGTATTCCCGATTGCAGAATAACTTTGCTGGCGCCAGTTCCTTGCATTTCTTGTTGCGCTTGTGCTTGTGCTTCTAATCGATCCAACTGGCGTTGTTTCTCTCGCTGCTCTTGCAACAGGCGTTTTTGAGTTTCTTGTTGAATTTGCAGTTCTTGTTCTGTGGCGGCGAGGTTTTGCGCTAATTCCTGGATCGGTTCGCTTGCGGCGTTAATTTCCGTTTCCAGACGAGTACATTCAGCTTGTTTTTCAGTTAATTGCGGTTCTATGCTGGCAATTAGCTGAGTTTGTTCTTGAATTTGTTGTTTGAGTTGGCGATCGCGCTCTCGCAGTTGTGCTTGCTCTGTCCTTTGGGGTTCGACGGTTTGCAGTAAAGTCTCGATTTGGCGGTTGAGCGCAGTTTGTTGCTGTACCCACGCCTCGGAAGCAGAAGCAATTTCCGCTGCTGTTTGGCGCAAATTCTCTAATGCTTGCTGTGCTTCATCCCTTTCGGTTTGTAAGGATGCGAAATTTCGTGTTTCTATACTGTGTTGTTGCACCAGTTGTTCTATAGTTTGCTGGTGCTGTTGAATTTCCTTCTGTGTTTGAGCAAGACGCTTTGCTGTCACTTGGGATGCTGTTTCCAGTTCCGTTTGCTGGCGCTGGAGTTGTTTGTGTTCTGCTTGTTGGTTAGCAAGGCTTGATTGTACTGCTAAAAGTTCTTCTTCTCCCAATGCTTTCACGCGGGCGTTGAGTTGCTCTAGTTCGGCGTTTGTTTGAGCAATAACTGTGTTGAGATGGGTAAGTTGTTCTGTGAGTTCGCTCTGATTGCGATCGCCTGCTTGAATTTGGTTAGCTAATTTTTCTTGCTGATTTTGCAGGTTACGCCAAGACACAACGGCTTCCCACTTTTGTTTTTCCAGATATTCAGTGCGGAGTTTTTGATATTTTTCAGCTTTGGCTTTATCTTGGGAAAGGCGATCGCACTGTGCGGTTAATTCTGTTTCGATAATGCGACAGCTATCTTCCTTTTCCTTAACTTGCTCTAATGTTTCTTTGGCTTGGTTAATTTTACGGTCAAATGCTGCCACTCCTGCCAGTTCATCAATAATTTCCCGCCGTTCGCGAGCGTTCATAGAAATAATGCTGGTTACGTCCCCTTGCAAAACGACGTTGTAACCTTCTGGATAAATACGCAAGCGTTCTAATTCTTCGTGTAACTCTGTCAGTGTGGCAGGGACACCATTAATGTAATAAGTGGAAGTGTAAGTTCCTTGGGGGGTAACGCGCAACTTTCTAGTCACACTCCACTCGCCGCCAGGTTTAGCGCGGATTGTTTCTTTACGATGTCTTTCATCTTCTGTTTCTTCTGCTTCCCCTACTTCCTCCCTGTTAGTGGCGGTATCGATATCCACTTCTACCGTAGAAACTATAGGCTCACTTTCTAACAGGTCATCAGGTTGATGATCTGACAAATCAAACGTCACCGTCACGCTCGCTTCGACTGTAGAACGAGATTTACTAGTTTGGGTGGTGTTGACAAGATCGGGTAGGCGATCGGCTCGCATTCCCTTAGAACTGGACAGTCCCAGACAAAATAGTAAGGAGTCAAGGATATTTGATTTGCCAGAACCATTTGGTCCGGAAATGACAGTGAACCCCGGTAGCAGAGGAATAGAGGTAGTGCCACCGAAGGATTTAAAATTGGTAAGTTCCACCCGTTTAATATGCACCATAGGCACTGATTACCTGGGAAGCTTGAAGTTCAAGTGTACCAGTGAAAGTTGTCAACAAGTTAGTGGATAAAGAATTTATAGAACCGCAAAACGGAAGCAATGATATTGTAGGGGCAAATTAAAATTTATAAGTTCAGGGCAATAGGTGAAGCAAAATCATCAGGGCTACAATAGCCAATGTTAGCTTTGAGGAGTATTGAAAACTCTGTAATGAAACTGATAAGCGTTATGAACTTTTGACGGGGAATTGGTAGAAATGCCTCCAGCACAAGGTAAACATGCAGACATTACTGATGCTTTAAATGACATCTTCAAAGTGAAAATTAAATGTCTACCCAACAATAACGATTCCAGAATTCTTATAATATGAATCCCCATACTAAAATTCTGCTAGGACATCTCAAGATGCAGAAATTATATGCAATCGACATAAAACATGTCATATAAGCCTCTAACTTATTATTAATATAGCTTTGAAAACCAAAAGTATTCTAATGTTAAGTATTATTCCAGAATCAAACAAATACATAGCAAATATTCGCCAAGCGATCGTAGATGCTTTTGGTCGAACAGAAGAAGCTGAACTTGTGGACAAAATCCGTAGCTCTCCAAATTTTATACCCCAATTGTCGCTGATAGCAGTAGAAAACCAACAGGTGGTAGGGCACATTCTTTTTAGCCGCATAGTTATTGAAGCGCCTCAACAAACTATTCCAGCACTAGCACTGGCACCACTAGCAGTTATACCATCCCGCCAGCACCAAGGTATTGGTAGTAAGTTAGTACAAGCAGGTTTATCAAAATGCTGTGAATTAGATCGTGCCATTGTTATAGTTGTTGGTGAGCCGAATTATTATCAACGCTTTGGTTTCCAAACAGCAAGCAAATTCGGCTTGCAATCATCATTACCTCTTCCCGAGCGAGCGTTTATGGCATTAGAGCTAAAACCTAATCCTTTGTCAAACATTAATGGTATTGTGTGTTATCCTGACTACTTTCAGGAAGTTTAATAAATTTTAATCTAGGGTTTTCAAAGTAAATGGCAAAGATTTCATCGCCAGAAAACATGCGGTTTTTGCTTTTCTGATAAATTGACAGCTATTAACAGCAAATACTCACCAGGAAGGGAGGAGATCTTGGCTGTCTACTAGTGTAATCATAAAATATAGCTATTCTATTGCTTTTTATAGGTGTCTTTTCTCTATGAAACATGCTGCCAGTATTTACAAGAACTACTGTGCTAGCATAACCTATGCATGATTTCCAATGTAATGATGATAAAACACTTTGCATTTTTTCTGGAATATATCCCTGTTGATAAGCTGTTCCACATCTAATTTGCATAACTTTGGCAGGCAAGATATCTACCCCACCATAAATTGAGAAAATGTAATTGTGCGATTTAAATGTGCTTTAGCTTATCCTAAAGAATTAGCTACTTTTGATGTAAAAGAATTTGGAATATAATGAAACGATCCATAATCATCATTTACATGATTTAAATACACGCTCGCTTTAAAAATTTTTTGTCTTCTACGTCTACATGCCAAAGCTTAGATTATCTCTACGAAAATGTGCACTACGATCAGCTACAGGCGAACCAATATAATTCTCAGCGATATTTAACAAACGTTGTTCGAGTCCTCATAGAAAAATTTCTGGGTACTCCATCATTTGTTTAGAAGTGGCATGAACAACATACTCATTTTTATCACCATATCCACTAAGTTCCAATCTGCAGTCGAAAGAACAGGTAGATGAGCAAAGTTTTGTTTTAGCACTGTTTGATAATCTCATTCTGCTTGATTTAGCAGGAACGAAAGTTTATAAACATTTATTAAGATTCGATTGCGTAACTTTTTAACAAGAACACTCATATTTTGGTCTATTTTATTTGCATGAAATTGTTCTCATGTATTTTAAATTTGTTATGTATAATTGTCTAATTAATAGTATTTTTTTACAAAAAATTCATTTTTACTACTAAAGAATATGCATGTTATACCATTTCACTAAAAGTAGATACATATAATTGCACGAGTGTTACTTGCAAAACAACAATGTGTCGGGTTCTCAAACTAGAGATCGGGGAAACAGAGGACGAACTGCGAGAGTTATTGGGGAAGCAAAAAACGGGGTTGGGAAAAGAACGAGTCTAAACACTTTATTTATTAAAGACTGGTCAAGTAGAGACAGTAGAGCACGCGCGCAGTAGTGTTGGGTCGCTCACATATAACGGTACAGAGATGGCTAAAACTTTACAGACAAGGGGGTTTAAACAGTTTACTTGAACAAAAAAGAGTCCAGGACGACCAAAAACTATTCCATTGCATGTGCGATCGCTAATTAAAAAAGAGGCGTTGCTGGATTTAGGGATGAAATAATGAACGGCAAAGACGCAAAGTATGCTAAGAAGAGGTTTTAACAGAGAAATACAAGAAAATCATCCCGCATTTATGCAACGCCAAAAAAAGAACTATGCGACTCAGAAGGATTTAAAAGCTACGAGGAAATCCGGACTTGGCTGGGTGCCTGTGAAGGTATTGAAGCGTCGTACAAAGTGGTGCATGAAGTTGTGCACTACAAGCTAAAAGCGAAATTAAAAGCACCACGTCCACGTAGGATCAAGCAAAACAAGGGTTTAGAGAAAGATTTTGAAAAAAACTTCCATCATGGCTTGAGCTAATAAAGAAGTACTTAATATCACCATTAGAACAAGAACGTAAAGTACGTTATTGGTGTGGAGATGAAAGTAGATTTGGTCTTGAAACTACAAAAGGAAGATGAATCACGCTAACAGGAGTAAAACCCGTTGGATTTATACAATGGAAACGAGATAACTTTTATATCTATGGAGTAGTAGAACCATTAACGGGAGAGAATTTTGTCCTTGAGTTCTCAGATTTGGATACCGTATGTTTGCAAATGTTTTTAGAACAGTTTGCGGCATCGTACCCTGAAGAATTACATATGATTCAAGTTGATAATGGCGCATTTCACTTCAGCAATTACCTGCGAGTACCAGAAAATATAATTCTCTTATTTCTTCAACCTCCACATACGCCTGAAGTTAATCCCACTGAAAGATGATGGTCATATATCAAAAAACTTTGAAATGGGAATGCTTCCAAACTTTAGATGAATGGCGAGAAGCTGTGTGGAAACAGTTAGATAAATAGACTGCTGCTCAAGTCAAATCTATTGCTGGATGGGATTTTATTTTGTCAGCTTTATTTGTATCAGGCTTTTCGTGAAACGGTATTACTAGCCACAGGATAACTTCATGACGTAAGTTCCGGAAAAATTTATACAAATTTTTACTATAAAACCTATTTATAATTTGGCTTTATAACTGTATTTAGCTATCTACCTACTGTAAAATTCATAACGTAAAAGTATTTCGAAAATTTCTAGTGACTCGGCACAGCATTTTTATTTTTAAAAAAGTTATGAAAATTAGACAAGTTTTGAACGCAGACAAGACTATAAAGGAGTAGCAGGAATAATGCGATTCATTGTGATTCTAGTTTTGCTGGGGTTTTTGACTGCATGTACTACCACGGTGCTTGCACCAACAAGTCAATTAGTAGAAAAAGCGATCGCACTTCAGTTAGAGAAAACCCAACAGCAACTCAAGCAGCAATTGGATCTAGATTTTCAGGGATTTAAAATCAATCACTTATCAATTAATCAAGAAAAACCTCTGACTATTCAAAATCTGCTAACTTACCGTGTTCGTGGAACGTATAATCTCACCTTTAAACTGCCGAAACGTCAGTTAACACAACTACAAAAACCGTTTGAAGTTTATCTGCAACTTCAAAAAGAAGGTAAAACTTGGCGGTTGTTGCTTCCTGAAAAAGAGGGTAAAGACGCTGAACCTGTTTGGCACAGCTATCTAATTCAGTAGTTAATGGTTATTGGTTGGTTGTTGTTTGTTGTACAGACATGCCATGGCACGTTTGTACATTAGTTAGTTACTCCAACCTACTACCAACTACCAACAAACAACAAAATCCAAATTATTGTGTGTAACTTTAAAAACCATCACAACTATTTCTGCTTCTCTGCTTATCCAAAGTCAAGATGGAAACATCCCTACAGGAGATAAGAGTATGTATTTTAACTTTTTCATCAGCTCCAGTATTGGAGTTGTAGCTTTAGTGCTGCTAATTTTTAGTGTGTTGCAATGGTTTCATGTACCTGCTGGTAGCTTCCTTGACTGGGTGATTGGTGGTGCAACTTTTTGGTGGCTGTTAGCGATCGTAACTGTGCCATGGAACGTATATTTTAAAGCAAAAGAAGTATTAGCAGAAGGAGAACAATCAACTAAAAAAGAAATTCCCGTAGATGAGAAACAATTTGATTACGTTAAGGTTCTAGCAAGGCGATCGCTGATGATTGCCATTGCCTTACATCTATTTTCAGCTGCTGGCCTTTATATTCTATCTGCTACGGGTGTTAGTGTTGTAGGATATGTTGGTTCTGGCGCAGCTTTACTGTTAACAGGTTTACGTCCAGCTATCAGTGCTTATGAATATTTATATGCACGCCTAACCTTAATTCGTGATGAATGGAAGTATCCGCGAGAAGATATATTTGAACTCCGCAACCGCTTTTACACGATAGAGGAAAATATCAAGCGCTTGGAAGAGCAACTTAACCCAGAAAATTCTTACTCAGTGGTTGCAAATCAACAGCGTTATGCAGAAGAAACACGTAAAGAATTAGCTCGCATTTCTGCTAATTTGGAGGAATTACGTGCTACAAACCAGACAGAACACGAACGTTTAGCAAGGGAAGCACGAGCTGCGATCGCACAACTTTCCACTGATGGTCAATTTCTCGACCATGTGCGTGAAATTATCAGATTCTTTAAAACAGCATGAACGCAACTGAAGATATTAAAGCCGATTGCATTTACAACACTGAAGTATTATTTTCTGTTGCCTGGATAAATGTTTCAAACTCACCATTAGGAGTCCATTGGATTGCTCCATCTCTACCTGTAAAGTAGAGTTTTGTCTGATTTTGGCTGACTTCTAGCAGAGATTTTTGGTCAATGTTGGCGTTAGGTGCGATCGCCACTTGTGGTTGCAAGGCAGTAACTAATTCTTTGAGAGTATCACCAGGACACCACAACACTTGTGGACGAGGTAATCTTCCTGTTTGGACAAGCTGACGTATTTCCATAGGTTTAAGGTGACCAACTAATAGCCAATATTGACCCTGAATCTGCATTTGTAATATGGGCGGTTCATTGTTCAGTAATTGGATGACAATTGCATCAGTACTGATAGTTTGACCTACTGTTAAAACTTGATAAAAGCCCTTTTGTTTTTGCACCAGTTGTTGAATTACTTGATGATTAAGGGCACTTTCTTGAGTAGGAGTATAATCGTAGAAAACTTTAATCGGCACACTTTGCAATACTTCTAGCCAACTATTGCTACCGTTGTGTTCAAAATCAAAAGCGATTGCCCAATCGATTTGATTCACACCTTGTTGTTGTAAAAGTGGTAATATTGTGAAGCGTCCTGTTCCTTGGTCGCCACTATTAATAAGCGTTAGCTTGCCTCGGTTTTGGATAACTACAACAGGTTGTTGGCCAGCTGACAATACTGTAATCCGAAATAACGTATTTACAGAGTGCCACGTCGGAATTAATACCAATGTAACAGCAATGAAACCAGCAAGCCAGCATCGTTTTTGCCACCAACGTACCAACCAAACTAATACAATCAGGGTATAAATAGCTAGCAGTTGCCAGGTTGCAATTTTGCCAACAGCATAAGAATTTCCTGGTAGATTGCCAAAAAATTCTACTAACTTGATTAACCAATCAGCAGGGTAATGCAATGCTCCAGCTACAAAGCTGCCAGCTTCCGGTACAATTAACGCAGCTACAGCGCTAACAATTCCACCTATGCTAATCGCGGAAATCAATGGCGTGCTAATAATATTTAGCAATAGACTGTAAGCTGGCACAACTCCAAATACAAAAAGTTGAACTGGTAAAGTCCAGATAGTAGCTGCGAGGGGAACTGTAATTAAAGAAGCGATCGCTGGTGGTAACCATTGCAAACGTTGAGTTAATGGCGGGACAGTAACTATCAACCCCAGGGTTGCTAAAAAACTTAACTGAAATCCTAAATCCCAAATCCATAGAGGATTAAACAATAATAACAAAGTTGCCGCAACCAACAGCGATCCCAGTTGTTTCAC
>JANZYY010000148.1 GCA_026419705.1 Fischerella sp. | reverse complement strand
GAGAGCATTTCGCAACTACCATCCTCATCTGTATCTAGAGCACAGCAGTTCCAAACATTAAAACTAGTACAGCAACAGGAAATCGATCAACAACAGCAACAGGAAATCGAACAGCAACAAGAACAGCAGGAAGTCGAGCAGCAAGAGCTAGTTGGTAGGGTCTACAGTGTAGTTGGTGACATAGTTATGATCGAGCTTGACAATAGAGAAACCAGACACGTTAATATTCCTCGCGAAGAGCGAGTGCATATGGGACAGATTCTCGGTCAAAGGGTAATGATAAATACCGATCCTTCTGAGTGGCTGATTACTTGGGCGCCCTCACCAGCTCCAACTCCAATCGGAGCGATTAATGTTTCAGAAGTATATCGAAGTATTATGGAAAGGGAGACTACGCAGCGCGTACCAGTCGTTCCGTCTCCGGCGCCGGAAATTCAGCCAACACAACCAACAGAGCCAGAGCAACCAACAGAACAACCTACCCCTGAGACTGAGATTGTTCCCCAAACTTGGTGAAGGATGTCTCAGAAATAAACTATGGTTAAATTCAGGATTTTGCATTCTGCCAAAACCCTGCAGACGCTCACACCACAGGCGTTCGGGAGGTTAATTTCACGTTTCTACTTGTCAGCTGAGGTTCAGAAATACTGATTTACAGGATGGTAGGCGGTTTGAGTTGGAATTTCCTTCGAAACAGGTCATTGTTTCTTGGTTCGTTTTCTATTGGTTTTGGCGCAGCAACTTTAATGCTATGTGTCTGTCAGCGAGTAAGTGCGCTTGAGACCCAATCTCAAACAAACCAGTTCCATGAATTAGAATTACGCTCTAGGGAAGGTAATTCTAAGTATTTTCCAGCTCAAGCAAATCCTTCTACTCATTTAAATAATCTTGACACTCACTTAGTTGTGAAGCTGAGCGATCGCCAGGTTTACGTGTATCGCCTAAACAAGTTATTGGTCAGCTATCCAATTGCTATAGGTAAGCCAGGATGGCGCACCCCTATTGGTACTTTCAGGGTGTTCTCTAAGGAAAAAAATCCTATTTTTAAGAGTTTTAAAACTGGTGAGATCATTTATCCTGGTCCGGATAACCCACTAGGAGCAAGGTGGATTGGTATTTGGACAGATGGAAAAACCCAACTTGGATTTCATGGTACTAACCAAGAGGAATTGATTGGACAGCCAGTTTCCCACGGTTGTATTCGCCTGCGCAATCAGGATGTCATCGCTTTGTACGAACAGGTAACTATTGGCACACGAGTAACGATACTACCTTAAAGGGAGACCGAAAATTTTAGGCATTGGAGATGGAACGTCTGGGAGAGTGGGGCGAGAGTGAGCCATAAATAATTACACGGGCTCGATGTATATAAAAAGTTAAAAAATAGCAAAAAACAGTTTGAAGTTATCAAAATTTAGCTACGTGACTTTATTGTCATTGTCGTTGACATATACTCTTCAAGTCTTTGACATAACTCTGAAACATTCGAGTTTTAACTTAAACATATCAGTTCTTATTGGTGTTGATACCTAATAGTCGCCAAAGATTTCTTTTCGTGGTTCTTGACTTTTACTCCCTACAGTGTAATTGCACACCGAGATAAAAAGAAGGTAATAAGCAACCCATGAATCACTCAAGCTCCATAAACAGCGAAGCTCGTATCCAAAATCAAGAATCTCTACCCAAAGTTGATATTGTGCGTACCTATCTCCATGAGATTGGACGTATTCCCCTACTGAGCTACGAACAAGAGATTTTTTTGGCTAAACAAGTACAGCAGATGATGGCTGTGCTATCTGTTCAGGAAAAATTGGCTCTGGAATTAAAGCGTGAACCGACACTGCAAGAATGGGCTAATCAGATGAAAATGAGCCAAGAGGAGTTGCTTAATTTACTCAATCAAGGACATAAAGCAAAGCAGAAAATGATTGCTGCAAATCTGCGATTAGTAGTTTCAATCGCGAAGAAATACCAGAAACGTAACTTAGAACTTTTAGATTTAATTCAAGAAGGTACTTTAGGACTAGAGCGAGGAATTGAGAAATTTGATCCAACCAGAGGCTACAAGTTATCTACTTATGTTTACTGGTGGATTCGTCAAGCAATTACAAGGGCGATCGCCCAGCAAGGACGTACCATCCGCTTACCTATTCATATCACTGAAAAGCTGAACAAAATTAAATTTATTCAAAGAGATTTATCTCAAAAATTAGGTCGCATTCCCACTACAACTGAAATTGCTGAGGCGCTAAATTTACAGCCTAAAGAAATTCGAGAATATTTGCAGTTTTCTCGTCAACCTGTTTCTCTAGAAATACGAGTAGGAACTGAGCAGGATACACAACTACAGGATCTGTTAGAGGATAAGGGATTATCTCCTGAAAACTATACTGTTCAGAAATCTCTTCATCAAGACCTGCAAAATTTATTGTCCAAACTTCCTCCCCAACAGCAGGAAATATTAAATTTGCGCTTCGGTTTAACCGATGGGTATGAACTTTCCTTAGTACAAATTGGTGAGCGTATGGGCATTAGTCGAGAAAGAGTGCGACAATTAGAACAACAAGCTCTGAATACTCTACGAAGAGATAAGGAGCAAGTCAGCAGCTATCTAGCTAGTTAGTACAATTCGTAACTGCCGTAGCCTACTTCAGTACTCTAGTTGCGTTAAAAATTGCCAATAAAGCTACACCTACATCAGCAAACACAGCTTCCCACATAGTTGCCAAACCCATAGCACCAAACAGAATAAATACACCCTTGATAGCTATGGCGAAAAAGATGTTTTGCCAAACTATACGGTGGGTTTTTTTCGCAACTTGGATTGCTTGGGCTACTTTTGATGGTGCATCTGTCATCACTACAACATCAGCTGTTTCTATGGCTGCATCCGAGCCTAAACCACCCATCGCCACACCAACATCGGCTCTAGCAATTACTGGTGCGTCATTAATACCATCACCAACAAAAGCAACTTTACCATACTTTTTAGGCGAGTTGAATAGTTTCTCCAACGCAGACACTTTATCTTCTGGTAATAATTCTGCCAGATATGAATCTAAATCCAATTGTTGAGAAATACGAGCAGCGATCGCATTTTCATCTCCCGTCAACATAACTGTTTTTTCTACACCCAAGCCCTTGAGATATCGAATAGCCTCTCTCGCATCTTCTTTCAATTCATCAGCAATGACAATATAGCCTGCATACACATTATCTACTGCTATGTGTACCACTGTTCCTTCAACTTCACAAACATCATGAGCAATGTTCTCATGATGTAATAATCGGTCATTTCCTACTATTACTACCCGATTTTCTACCTCTGCTTTGATACCATAACCAGCAATTTCGGAGTAATTTTCTACTTGCGATGCATCAATTGTTTGATCGCAAGCATCCCGGATTGATTTGGCAATTGGATGATTAGAATGAGCCTCGACTTTGGCAGCTAATTCTAGTAGGTTTTGCTCATTCCAGCCATTTTTGGGAACAACTTGTACTACATTAAATATGCCTTTTGTCAAGGTTCCCGTCTTGTCAAAGACAACTGTCTTTACTGCTGTCAGTGTATCTAAATAAGTAGCACCTTTAACTAAAATACCGCGTCTAGCAGCACCACCAATACCTCCAAAATAACCGAGGGGAATACTAATCACAAGTCCACAAGGGCAGGAAATTACTAATAAAACTAGAGCGCGATAAACCCATTCAGCATGGGTAGCTGCTGGTATAAATAAAGGAGGTAACAAAGCGACTGCTAAGGAGCTAACCACGACCACTGGTGTATAGTATCTGGCAAACTTAGTAATAAACTTCTCTGTGGGAGCTTTTTTGCTTTTGGCATTTTGTACCAAATCCAATATCTTAGCAATAGAAGACTCGCTAAATCTTTTTGTGACTCGAATAGTTAGGAGTCCCATTTTGTTCATCATCCCTGCTAAAACGGGTTCTCCTGCTTTCACAGTTCGCGGTACAGATTCACCAGTTAATGCTGATGTGTCAACTTGAGAGTTTCCCTCGATAATCTCTCCATCTAAGGGAATTTTTTCTCCTGGTTTGACCAGGATAATATCACCAATATTCACTGTTTCTGGAGAGACTTTGTTTATTGCTCCATCGAACTTAAGGTTGGCATAATCAGGTCGGACTTCGAGAAGAGATTTTATGGAATTGCGCGAACGACTAACTGCTATATCCTGAAATAATTCCCCAATTTTATAAAATAACATTACTCCGACTGCTTCTGGAAGCTTATGAATTGCCAGCGCTCCCAATGTTGCGATCGTCATCAAAAAGTTTTCATCAAATACTCTACCTTTGAGAATATTACGCCCTGCTGCGGTCAACACGCTCCATCCACTTAAGAGATAGGCAGGAACAAAAAGCAGATACTCAGCAACACTATAAAATTTATGATGTAATTGTTCCTCAAAAATTATACCCAAACCATAGAAACCGAATATTACAGTTAAAGAGAAAATTTCATTTCTCAGGTTCAATTCTCCGCCATGATGGTGATGATCGTGGCCATGATTCTCATTTTGATGATGTTTATGGTTATGATTTTCATGATGGCTGTGTTCATGGTCATCATCACAGCTACAGCGTGAATTCTCAGGCTTTTTATGGCGCTTCAGCATATCATAACATATATGAACAATAATTCAAATATATTTGTTGAAGTTAATTTTTGCAAGTGACAATTTTCAACTATTGATTGCAAATATCTATTTTTGAAATGAGAATCATTTTGCTATTTTTCATGAGAAAATTTGTATCTTTAAGTTTGACAAGGTGTCTTTGGACACGGTCATCAATTTATGTCAATGTGCAAATAACAACAAATAAAAAAGTAAAAAAATAACCCAGTCACAGAACACAGCAACCAGTGCGATTCCATCACAGGAAAATAAGTTAGCGATCGCTCTTGCTACATTTTGCGGACTGGGAGTTGTAGTAATATTAGTCTGATGAATGAGCAAACGCTGAGATTAACCAGCGATCGCGCTAGTCAGAAATACAGCACCAATAGCAGAAATGACCAAACCAGCAAGGCGCAGCATTTTCGTGCTACCAAATCTGCTGCTGAAAGCATTACCAACTAGCAAAGCACCGATAGCAACTACGTATTGGATGACAGTAAAGCCTGCCAAATAAGCAACCAATGGCGCCATTTGAGCACCAACTATCGACTCACCGTAGGCGTAACCGTGGAATAAGCCTGCAACTGCGCCCAACCCCAACAGTACCAACCAATTGGGTTTGCGAGACAGTACCAGCATCACCCCGAAAGCAATCACAGAGCAAGCAATGATGATTTCAGGAAAGGGTAAATCGTACTTGAGAACGTGAATTCCTGTTCCCGCCATTGCGGTTAATACAAAAGCAGCAGGAATCAAAAAACTATTTTGCTGTCCAACACTGAGTAAACCAACAGCTACCACAAACGCAAAATGATCGAGTCCAATAATTGGGTGTGCTAACCCAGATATAAACCCTTCAAAAAAATTAGATGGGACTTTACCACCCAAAGCGTGGTGGGCTAAAGCTGGATTAACCGCACTCAATAGTCCTAAGCAAGTTACAGCAGCAATTCCTATATAAAGCTTTCCTATAGGCAGTGATGATAATTTTGTTTGCTTTGAAGAGTAAAGCTGAATATTTGACATTTGATATCTCCCAATTTAGGGTTGTCAGCGCATCGGTGGTGTCTTAGCTTCCACAAGCACAAGGTAGTTGCTTTCGCTCAAAGTTAGCCACCAAAGCCAATGTAACTTTTAGACATTACCGCATATTATGCAGCCATACTGATGTAACGGCGACAGCTTTATATTTGTTCAATGATTGACGCAAATCTTCAAATACTCTTTGTGTCTTAGTGTCTTGGTGTTTCAAAATTTTCTAACCACCAAGGCACAAAAGCGCAAAGTATATTATGCAAAAACGCCTGACTCAAATGTCAGGCATCTTAGTTGCAAATTGTGAACAGAGCCAATATTTGCAATAAAACCTACTACTCCACCAAACCAAAATTGCTGGGTAAGTATTGTTTGTAGTTAGCGCTTGAGCGCGAAAGCGCCAACTACAAACCCCGCAAAGTTGCTTTGGCAAACCACTACAGTCCCTCTGTTTGCTCAACAGAAATCGCACTTACCTGTGTGCTATCAACTGCTTTAGCTTGTAAAGTAGGGATATCGGTGACGGAATTGTTAGCCAGGGTAAATAACGGATTCGATAAAATCCCAGCAATGGAAGTGGCAATCAAAGTAGTCACTAAACTCACTTGTAAAGGTCTAAATCCAGGTAAATTCCAACTGATTGCGGGATAATTCTTCACAGCATCGGACATTTCATGAGGTTCTTTAACCACCATCATCTTAACTACGCGAATGTAGTAGTAGATGGAGACGACGCTAGTGACTAATCCTAACAAGACTAACCAGTAAAGACCTGCTTGCCAACCAGCCCAGAATAGGTAAATCTTCCCGAAGAACCCAGCTAAGGGTGGAATTCCACCTAAGGATAGCAGAGAAATGCTCAAACCTAACGTCAACAGTGGGTCCTTCTGATACAAACCAGAGTACTCGGCAATTTGGTCAGTTCCCGTCCGCAGGGAAAACAGAATCACGCAGGTAAAGCCGCACAGGTTCATAAATAGATAGACCAACAGGTAAAATACCATGCTGGCATATCCGGCTTGGGTGTCAGCAATCAAGCCAATCATCACAAACCCAGCTTGGGCAATGGATGAGTAAGCTAGCATCCGTTTCATGCTGGTTTGTGCTAAGGCAACTACATTACCCAAGATCATACTTAGCACGGCAAGGGCGGTGAAGACAAATTTCCATTCTTCGGCAACAAGAGGGAAAACTGTTGTTAGCAAACGAATGGCAAGGGCGAAACCAGCAGCTTTGGAACCCACAGACAAAAAGGCAATTACTGGGGTGGGTGCGCCTTCATAAACGTCTGGTGTCCATTGGTGGAAGGGTGCAGCAGAGATTTTGAAGCCCACACCTGCGATCGCAAACACTAAGGCAATTACCACACCCAAAGATTGAGCCAGGTTTGCTGTCGCAATACCATTGGCGATCGCATGTAGTTCTGTTTGTCCTCCAGACAAACCATACAGCAGGGAAACACCATATAAAAATACTGCTGTACTTGCAGCACCAACCAATAGGTATTTCAGCGCTGCTTCGTTAGAACGGGGATCGCGCTTGGTATAACCTGTGAGCAAATAAGAAGAGATACTCAGGGTTTCTAGGGAGATAAAAATCATCACTAACTCGCTCGCCCCTGACAGGAACATCCCTCCCAAGGTAGCAGTCAGCAAAATTGCTATGAATTCTGCTAAAGCGGTGCCACTTTGTTCGACGTAGCGAATTGACATCAAAATTGTTACAGCAGTGGACAAAGCCACAATACCGCGAAACACGATACTGAGGTTGTCGCTGTTAAAAGCACCAGCAAAGAAGATGGGATTGGAACTATCCCATTGAAAATATAGGGCGATGATTGAGGCAAATAGACCCGCGATCGCCAGATATCCAATCCAGCGTGACGAACTCCGCCCCAAAATCAAGTCCACTATCAGAACCCCTAAGAGGGTAAAGACTACAATTCCCTCTGGCAATATCGTTCCAGCATTCAACTGGGATGCAACATTAGCAAAATCCATGAGCTGTATAGGTTTTGGCTATTTAGAGATTAAGGAACTAACTGTGTTAATTCTATTGTGTTTTTTACTAAAGTTTCGTAAACCTGTTTGTATTACGGGATCGATACCATCAAATTAAATTATGCTTAAATTTAGCGATCGCGATGCTACAGCCAAAACCTGTTATTTTTTCTTTGTTGGTTGTTGTTTAGAAAAACTAACCACTAACTACTAACTACTAACCACTAACCACTAACTAATTTTTATCTAAATAAATAATAAGCAGATCAGTTAGATACTGAACTGCTGTTTCTGCATGAAATCGTGCTTGACAATATATGATTGCTTCTACTTTTCGGCAATAGCTCTTTTGCTTGAACTGATGGTGTTATTCAAGACTTAATAGCGTCTAGAGTATCCACCACTGTTACTTCTACCCCAGCTACTACCGCTAGAGCGCCCGCTTTTTTCCTCCCGTGGTCTTGCTTTATTAACTTTCATTACACGACCTTTCCATTCAGCACCATCCAGAGCTTGAATGGCAGCTTGTTCTGAAGCTTCTGATTCCATTTCTACGAAACCAAAGCCTCGGGCGCGACCCGTCTCCCGGTCGGTGGGGAGTTGAACTCGCGTCACAGTGCCATACTCAGAAAATACATCACTGAGTTCCTCTTGGGTCACGCTGTAGGATAGGTTACCTACGTAGATAGACATTAATCTCTCCAGAAATTCATTGTGCAGAGACGTTCATCCGGAGAGCCACTTGCAATTTTTAACAAAAACAAGAACATCACCACCGAATTACTTCTCCATTTTCATTTTAACATAATTTCTATTTCAGCAAGGCTGAATTTGCCCTGTTATGCGATGTTTTGAGCGAAAATGTATGATTTTTTACGATTAAAACTATTATCATAATTTATGCTCAAACTCAAACAATCATTTAGGTTTGCACACCCATTTGACACCCATTTGAGAGCTGTCAATTCTGGATTGTCAAGCTAATACTAACAGCCTTGATAGTTGCAATAATTCAGATTACCGATCAACATCATCAACATTGGATAAATAACTATAGAGCCTTTTCAAACTTGTAGTTTCTGCGAGCGATGAAAGAACCAAATCTTGGAAAATCTGCTAATTATATCTTAGGGATGATGACCGACTTGATGGGAAGGCAAAGGTTCGAGGGCATCCAGTAGAGCGGACGCGCTGTTTGAAGCGTCTCTACCGATTGCACCTTTGTTTGCCCTTGAAGGATACAAGCCCATAAATTCATTTATGGAGAAACAAAAAATTTATTTCGAGATAGGTAGTGCGAAGAAATAAGGCATTCTTGGTTGAAACTCCTAAATTTATTTAAGGAGATCGTAGCTGCCATCTGCTCTCTGTCTTCTTCATAATTTTTTGTTAGTTTTGAGTTTTGAGAGAGGGTGAAAGAAAAATTCAATTTACAAATTCAATTGATATGGAACTGCCCTCAAGATATATCCGCACAATTCCCCAATGCAGAGTGTTGATTTTAGCATCAAAGGCTAGGAGGATGCGTACACTGCGTTAACGCACCACTTACCTAGATATTGCGTTACAGAGCAAACAGATGCAGAATTTGCAACCATAAAAACTCAATCATGCGATCGCGCAATCTCAAAAAAATGCTTTTCAATCAGCTAAATACCGCCAACCTTGAGGTTCATATTCTCTTTGAATTCGTACCATCCACGTCCCTTGAGGAATAGAAATTGCCTGATGTTCGTCATGGGCAAGTACCGCAGCTGATGAAAAGACGCGCAGGTAGAGGGTACCATTTTTTTCGTATAATTCTGCTTGTCCCTCAATGATGCGATGTTTGTGTCCGGTCACTTCACCTTCCGCCAAAGTCAAATGTGGTAGCTTTTGCCCCTCAAATAGTTGTACAGGGATTAGAATAACGTCGCCCTGACGAATTGGTTGCATATTTTTTCTCCTAGCGAGTGTTATACAGCCCGTGTTACGGACGCTCACAAATTAGATTTTATTTTGGCACAACCTTGGAAGAAGATGGCCAGATGGGGAAATCGGGGAAATGAACAATTCAAAATTCAAAATTACTCCTCCACTCTTGCACTCCTCTACTCTTCCACTGCTGATACTACCCCAGCATCACCCACAAAGGGGAATTTTGAAAACTACACTCGCCAATTATGCTTGAGATAAGTTAAAGATTGAGATAACTGAAAAATCCACAGTTCCGCTTTCCCTACCCTCTGGGAAAAATTACCTGCAACAAGTGGCAATTGCCCTACGCTGTAATTTTAAGGGATTTTACAGGCGGGCAGTTTGTGTGAGGATGAAATCACATATGTTTAGTGACTGATAATCTTGACATCTAGCTCTCAATTATCTCAATTTGACTGTTTAGCTTAGCAGCTATTCTTTTTTTTTGAAAATTCCATGTCAACTCTCGTCATCGTCGAATCTCCGACCAAAGCTCGTACCATTCGCAACTACCTACCAAAAAGCTATCGGGTGGAGGCGTCTATGGGTCATGTGCGTGACCTACCCCAGTCGGCTAGCGAAATTCCCGCCAGCATCAAAGGGGAAAAATGGGCGCAGCTCGGGGTAAATGTGGACGCCGACTTTGAACCGGTGTATGTCTGTCTCT
Source organism: Fischerella sp. (assembly GCA_026419705.1). Classification (GTDB taxonomy): domain Bacteria; phylum Cyanobacteriota; class Cyanobacteriia; order Cyanobacteriales; family Nostocaceae; genus PCC9605. The sequence goes on along the minus strand of JANZYY010000148.1, from coordinate 29 downwards.
TATACACATCTGACGCTGCCGACGAGCGA